>JADFLG010000164.1 GCA_022564545.1 Chloroflexota bacterium
CCGCTTCTTCTCCGCTCCCGGTTTCACCCCGGACCAGTGGGAAGAGTGGAAGGCAAGGGGTTAAGGCAGTCCGCTCTCCCTGGCTCTGGTGTGCCCCGCGGAGCTTCCTGCGGCACCCAAGTGCGAATGCACGCCCGGTGCCAAACGGAGACGGGTGCCCACTTGTGGTCGCGGGTGTGGGCAAATTGGCACTTTCTGTCAGCCCGATCCGATTGTCCGTCGAATTGCTTCCTCGAAGGGGATTCGTTCGGTGTAGCCGAGCTCTTTGCGGATCAGAGGCGATTCGCTATAGAGGTGTTGGGAGTAGTTGATCTCGCCAGTTTCATCTTCGTCAGAAGCTTTGATCGTGCCTTTCCAATCGAGCGCCTCAGCAACCATGTGGAACAGCTCGAGGAGGCTTGTCCCGGTCGGGTAACCCACGTCATAGACGAAGTTGCCCGGTCTACGGTCGGCTGCACAAAGTATCAGTGCATCAGAGACGTTGTCGACGTACCCGTAGCCCCACCTGAAGTTCGCCCGGTTCCGGGCTCGAACGATGTGCCCGTTCGATTCGTTGAGCGCGTCGACAACATTCCCGATTCGCCGCTGCCTGTCACCCGGTCCAAAAATTCCGGGTGCGCGGACAATCGTAGACGGTATATCAGTCTGTTCAAGCGCAGCTCGTTCGGCAAAGATGTTGTCTTCTGATTCGGTTTGATCGACTGACGGTAATGTGCGTAGTTCCGAGTCCTCGGTGAGCGGCATTTCCTGGTTTGGGCCCGGCTCGGTGCCGTGAACGACTCCGTAGCCCCGGTAAACATCCTTGCTACTGACCAGCACATAGCGCTGTGAAAACTCTTTGATTGTCGCTATCACGCTCTGGGTCGTATCGGTCCGGAACTGGGTCGTGTCGATTACAGCTTCCGGTGCGAACTCTGCCAGCTGATCCGCGTGACCCGCGATCGAGATCGTCTCGCCGTGCAGGTGTGGTACAACAGGGTCACGTTCCGTGTGGTGTTAGCCACGATGGTAGACCAGGACTTCATGATCCATGTCGAGTGCTCGCCGGACGATATTCCCACCGAGCCATCCAGTTCCTCCAATGACTAATATGTTCAATATTTTAATTTCCTTCTGATCGCGTCTTTAGAGCTGAAGAAATGAGCTCCGGCAGGTTTTTGTGGACGTAAACCATCACCCACCCTCTAACTCCCTCCCCTCAGGGAGGGAGGACACGATCAGCTCTTTACCGGTACTTCCACCGGCTCGATCCGGGCTGTGTAGCGCCACTCGGCAGTAGGCTCGCCGGGCGCGAACACGATCGTATCGGCACCACCCGCGGCCGCCACGTCTTCTGCCACCAGCCGCAGGTCGGATTCACCCGTTTCGTCGGCTTCCAGCACTAAACTCAGCAGTTCGCGGTTCAGGCTGACGCCGCTTTCGCTCTTCGCCTTTCGAATCGCGGAAATAGCGTCGCAGGCCGCCTGGAACGAACCTGCAATTTCAGGTAAAGCAATTGAGTCGAATTCCTCGATGGTCGGCCACGGCGCCTGGTGGATCGACGCATGTCCCGTCTCCCCGGCAAACACCCAGCTCCAGACCTCGTCGGCGATAGTCGGCACGATCGGGGCAAACAGGCGCAGCACGACGTTCAGGCCGAGGCGGAGCGCCGCTACTGCCGATGCCCTGCCCGCAGGGTCGTCTTCAGCCCTTGAACGGCGTTTGAGGAGTTCGATGTAGTTGTCGGTGAACGCACCCCAGAAGAACTTCTCGGTCTCCTGCAACGCTATCGAGAACTCGAAATCCTCGAACGCCTGCGTCGCACGCCTGACGACTTCTTTCAACTCGGCAACAAACGCCCGGTCCAGCTCATTTGTGATCGGGCCGTCCTCGGCGGTTTGCGCGAGCACGAACTTGCCGGCGTTGTAGAGCTTTGTGACCAGTTTGCCGCCAATTTTGAAGATCGATTCGTCGTGGGCAGCGTCAGAGCCGAGCCTGAACGACGCCGACCAGTACCGGACGGCGTCGGCACCGAACCTGTCGAGGGTATCGATTGGCGTCACGACGTTGCCCTTCGACTTCGACATCTTCTTGCGGTCGGGGTCGAGCACCCAGCCCGAGAGAATTATGTTGTGCCACGGCACCGATTCCTGGTGCAGCATCGCCTTGGCGATCGTGTAGAACGCCCAGGTGCGGATGATGTCGTGCGCCTGGGGGCGAATGTCCATCGGGAACAGCGAGTCCATCTGGTCGTCTTCTTCGCCCCACCTGGCCACCCTCTGCGGAGAGAGCGACGAGGTGAACCAGGTGTCGAATACATCGGCCTCGCCAGCGAAACCTCCGGGAACGCCGCGCCGGTCTTCGCTGTAGCCGGGAGGTGCCATCGTTTCCGGGTCGACCGGCAACATGGCTTCCGGCGCAACGATTACGTCGTCGTAAATGCGCTCGCCCTGGTCGTCGAGCGGGTACCAGACCGGAATTGAAACCCCGAAGTACCGCTGCCGGGAAATGCACCAGTCGACGTTCAGGTTTTCGGTCCAGTTCTCGTAGCGTTTTCGCATGAACTCGGGGTGCCAGGTGATCCTGCGGCCCATCTCGAGCATCTGCTCTTTCTTATCGAGCAGCCTGACGAACCACTGGCGGGTCGTGAGGTATTCAAGCGGGCTATCACCCTTTTCGTAGTACCGCACCGGGTGCTGGATTTGCTGAGGTTCACCCTGCAAAGGTGCGCCGTTGCCGGTCGCCGAATTCTCGGGGTCTCGCATCAGCTCAACAGCAATTGCCCTTGCCGATGGCACGCGCTTGCCGACCATTTGCTGATAGTTTGCGTTGGCCTTTGCCGGGTTCAGGCTCTGCCAGCCATCCTCGCCGCCAAAAGCACGGTCGAGGATTCGCCCGTTGCGACCCAGGACCTGGCGTAGTTCGAGGCCCTCTTCACGCCACCACGCAACGTCGGTCTGGTCGCCAAACGTACAGACCATCAGGATTCCGGTCCCCTTCTCGGGGTCGGCCTCCTCGCTCGGGAAGATCGGCACCTTCGCAAAGAACCCCGGCGTGACCGCGTGCATGCCGAACAGTCCTTTGAACCGTTCGTCGTCGGGGTGTGCGGTCACGCCGACACATGCGGCCAGGAGTTCCGGCCGTGTTGTGGAGACCACGAAACTCTTAACCGGCGCGTCGTCCTCGAAAACACCGAACTCGATATCGTGGTAGGCCCCGCCCTTCTCCCGGTCCTCGACCTCAGCCTGTGCGACGGCGGTCTGGAAATCGACATCCCACATCGTTGGGGCTTCCAGCTGGTAGACATGACCCTTCTGGTGGAGGTCCAGAAAACTGCGCTGGGCAATGCGACGGCTCTTGTCGTCGATCGTGGCGTATTCGTCGCCCCAGTCGATCGAGTAGCCCATTCGCATGAACGTGTCTTTGAACGCCACCTCGTCCAACTCTGTGACCACGTGGCACATCTCGATAAAGTTCTGGCGACTGATGATAAGCTGCTGGTTTTTCCCGAGTTCCAGCCGTAAGCGCTCTGCCTCGACATCGAGGTTTTCAATGTAGGAAACGTTGGGTTCGGCACGGACGCTGAAATAGTTCTGCACACGCCGTTCGGTAGGCAAGCCGTTATCGTCCCAACCCATCGGGTAGACGACGTTCCAGCCGGCCATGCGCTTGTAGCGGGCAATCAGGTCCTGGTGGGTGTAGGAGAAGACATGCCCGATATGCAGTGCGCCGCTGACAGTCGGCGGCGGGGAGTCGATTACGAAAGACCTGTCACGGGGCGCACCGGGGTCGCGCTTTTCTATGCCAAGCTCGCTCCAGCGTTTCCGCCAGTAAGCCTCACGCTCGTTGATATCGAAGCGCTTTGGAAGATCGCCAAACTCTATCGACTTCACTTTTCTTCTTTTCCCATTCGATCTGTCCGGGCCCGTTCGCCTTATTTGTGCCCGCCCGACCAAAAATAGATGCGGCATCGGTAACGGGCAAATCCCGGACAATAAAAAACCCATCCAATTCAAAGGTCAACTGATGACCTGATCAAAGGACGGGAAAACCGCGGTACCACCTTCGTTGCTCACAGACGCTGGACGACCTGTGAACCACTCATTCGGCTGTAACGGGGCCGCCGGGCAATCTTAGTAATAACGTGATATTCAGATTGCCAGCTCGGAGACGACTTCACGGTTTCGGGGGTTCCGGTTCGCACCAACCACCGGCTCTCTTTGACCCCTCGAACACGCTACTACTTCTCGTCGAAGCTGATTCGATATTGATTCCAGGCTAGTCCGCCACGCACATGATTGCGACGACCAAACCTGTCGACGTCTACAGCCATTGTATTGCGTTTCGGCCTCTGATCCCTCCTCGGTTTTGAAGATACGTGGGCAGGCAAGTTCAGTATGACAATAGTGCGTCCGTGGCGGCGCGGCGAGCGGCCGGATTCGCGTCATTGTACTTTGCTCCGACGGACCTCCCTTCAGGCCCTGGTCGCCCTGCGCCGTTTTTTGATCTGCCGTTGCATCTCGTCGGACTGCAGCATTATCTTTCGGCGAATGTCGTTTTGTCGCATCCGCTCCAGCTTCGCAAGGCCCTTGCGGGTGTCGCTGGCGATTTTTGCCGGGTCCGACTTTTCCATGCGCAACTTGAACAGCCAGTAGGTGAAGGCTTCTTCTGAAGCGAGAGAATGTTCGTCCCGGTGCCGCCACCCCTCCCGTGCCGCTTGCACTCCGAATTCGAGCTTAAAATCTCCCCAGAGCTGCCCACGTACGTTGCCGTAGAGCAACTCGTACGCCCGTTCCAGCGAGCCATCGCTCAGTTGCCGGCCGTTGCCC
>JADFLG010000165.1 GCA_022564545.1 Chloroflexota bacterium
AACGCCTCCGAATCAAAGGTTTCTGTGCTTAAAAACCGGCTCAGCGAATTGATTGCGACTCGGAGCTGAACCTACTCCATTGGTAGCCCCCTGCAAATCGGTCAACAGGGGTTCAAAGTCGCGGCATATGTCGGCAGAGCCTGCGTCCCGATGCAATCGGGAGAACCCGCAACTGCTGCACATATTTGGTGGAGCCTGCGGGGATCGAACCCGCTACCTCCTACTTGCAAAGCAGGCGCTCTCCCAAATGAGCTAAGGCCCCTGACCGGCTACCCATTGTATGACCGAACAAACGAAAAGTAGTGGCGGTTAGCCCCGGATATCTACGACAAAACGCAACACCAGCTCAACTACCGGCACTCGATCCTTTCGACCGGGCCGCGCCACCACAACCATCACCCCCCTGGCGTGCCCCGCGGAGCTTCCTGCGCGCCCAGGTGCGCCTCGCACGCCCGGCGCTAAACGAAAATCGTGCCCGCGACACCATCGACCAGATCCTCAAGTTTGCTGGTGCTTGCCAGCGTTTCGGCAAGTTCATCGTCCGGATTGAACAATGCGCAGTTTTCGATCGACAGGCACCCGCAGCCGATACAGCTTTCTAAGTCGTCCTTGATCCTGGTCAGTTGACCAATCCGCCTTTCCAGGTCCTGTTTCCACGATCTCGAAAACCGCTCCCAATCATCACGTGTTGGTGCGCGATCGGCCGGTAATGTGCTCATCGCTCGACCGATTTCATCCAACGGAATCCCGGCTCGCTGAGCGGCTTTGATCACCGCCACTCGGCGAATAATCGCACGCGGGAATCGACGCTGATTCCCCGTGGTTCTCTGCGAGTTGATCAGCCCGATGCTTTCGTAAAAGCGGAGCGCCGAAGTGGCAACACCAGTCCGTTGTGAAATCTCGCCTATCGAAAGAAGTTTTGATGCAATCATCTGAACTGCCAAAAAGAATGTTGACTTCAAGTTAACTTGAACTTATATGCTATCGCCCTGTAACTCAGTGCACAACCCGACACCGCTCCGGCAAAGCCAGCACCAACTGCCTGCCCTGATTCGACGCGATGAGCGAATCCAATCTCGACCCCACAAACGACCTCCGAAGCACCTCCAGTGCCGATTATCACGCCTCACGTGGCCCGATAGCCCGGTTCGTCGGCGACTACCGCGACAAAACGCGACAGTTCAGCCGCAATGCCAACCTCTACGTGATCCACGTAATTGGCATGGACATGATCCACGGCTCGTTCAACGTGCTGTTGAACCTCTACCTGCTCGCCGTCGGCTATGACATTGCCTTCATCGGCACCCGCCTCATGGTCGGCTTCATTGCCCGCGCAGCCACCGCCCTGCCCGCCGGGCTGATCTCCGACCGCATTGGTCGCAAGGCCTCGTTCATCCTTGGTGACGGCGTCGGGGCGGTAATCGGCCTGATAGTCATCAACTCATCAAGCGAATTCATGCTGCTGTTGACCCCCGTGTTCGCCTCGTTCTTTGGCAACTTGCACCACACTGCCGAACCCGCGTTCATGGCCGAAAACAGCAAACCCTCCGAACGGGTCCACCTGTTCGCCGTCGCTGGCAGCTTCCGCACCATGTCGGCCATGGCCGGAGCGCTCATTGCCGGTACCGTTCCCGCACTCTTTGCCGACGATATCGGGATCGTCCAGGCCTACCGGTACGCCGTCTATGGAGGTCTCGCCCTCTGGGCCCTGTCGCTGATACCTGCACTCATGCTCCGGTCTCACGAATCCGAAGAACGACCTGAGGAGCAGTTCAGCTCAACACCCGGCGCGGGCCGTTTCAGCCTCACCGGGCTCTTCTCCGGCATCACCCACCCGCGCCGCATCTTCTACTTCGTGCTAACCAGCGCCATCATCGCGGCCGGATTCAGCATGATCGCCCCGATGTTCAACGTCGTGTTCCATTCCGATCAAGGGCACATTCGCGCAAGCGAAGGACAGGTCGGGATCGTGTTCGCCTCGGCCGAAATGACCCTCGCCGTGGCAACCATATTCGTGCCCCTGCTTGCCGCAAGAATGTTGAAAGTCGACGCCATCGTGCTGACCCGGATTCTGTCGATCCCGTTCGTACTGGCTATGGGCCTCCTCCCGTTCCTGTTTGGAGAAGGCATGCTGCTGCTGGTCCTGTCCGGTGCCGCCTATGTTGGCCGGGTCGGGATATTCCGTCTCACCTCACCACTCGACGACGCCTTCAACATGGGTGTGCTCGATGCGAAAGAACGGGCCACCAACACAGGATTGGAAATGGCGGTCGGCGGCGCCGTATCCGCAGTTGCCATCTGGTTCGGGTCCCGAATGCTCAACGGCGGCGATTTCACCACTCCGTTCTTCATCATGGGCTCCGCCATCGCCCTATCGAGCCTGATCTACTGGCGTGTGTTCCGGCCCCTCGAACTGTCTGAACTGGGCGCGCCAGAACCCCCCGAACCCACCAGGGCCCTCGCCGACTGACTGCCAGAGAGCCACTTCGGCACCCAAAGATGCGTTCGACGAGGCGTTGCGCCACAGCAGCGGACTCGTGGCAGGATTACAGCCCCCATGCCCGCCGCTCCTAGCGATTTCGCTCCCACTCGTCCAGAGGGGTGAAGAGCCCCCCTCAGGGATGCTCCCGGGCCGGTCGCCCCCGTATCAACCCCAGCACGTGGGGCACACCTCTGAATTCTCAGCCAGGTACCGCGAAGAACGCGGCGAGGATGAAGGACGGGCCAATGAACCCGAACCAGAACTGGGTCATGATGAAGACGCCCCACCCCAACGGTGACCCCCAGGCGCTCGCGTAGGCCAGCAGACTGACCCCTGAAAGCACAACGGCAACCGCAATCGCAACGATCTGGGGCCATCGTCCCCATTTCAGCCCGAGGCCGACGATAAAGGCATCGGAGAGATACCACCAGGCAAACGCAACACCGACGAAATACCCTGCGTCAGGCAGATCTGAACCGACTCGGTCGCTCAAAACAACGATATTCCAGACGAAGAAAGACGTGGCTCCCAGACCGAAGATGAACCGCAAAGTCCGCCCAATGCGGAGCGGCTTCGGGGTTGCACCTGCTTCAACGAAATCACCGAGTGGCATGGCCGCGAAATCCTACCACGGAGATCGCTACGCCGGTCAGTTGTTGTAGTGTCCGGGAATACGCAACCGCATTCGGATAAGAACTTGCCGAATTCCGACACAGACCCCACTGGAGAGAATCTCACACTTGACCGTGCCGCTGACACCCGAAAAGTCGTAGAGTGTGCCCACACCGAACACCGGCTCCGCCATTCGATTTAGCCAGCACCAACCCGACCGGAGAAAATGTGCCACTGGCACCGGGCCACCATGAAAATCACCAACATCACCACCACGCCGCTATCAACCGGAAAGTCGCTGCTGCGAATTCAAACCGACGCCGGAATCGAAGGCTGGGCTGAAGCGCCAGGTGGCAGTAAAAACGTGCCGGGCCGCAGCGTTGCGGTGTTCAACGCCTACCTCGAAAACATCGTCAAACCGGTCCTGCTCGGCGAAGACCCACTGCGAATAGACAGGCACTGGGAGACGCTTGCACTCGGCAAGGACGATCGGCTGTACAACCTTCCTGCGCAGATCGTGGGGACGATCGACATCGCGCTCTGGGACCTGCTGGGCAAAGAAACCGGCCTGCCGGTCTACACGCTCATGGGCGGCGCGGCCAGGACAACCATCCCGCTCTACTGGAGCACCGGATCGGGCTGGCGAATGCAGCCTGAGGAGATGCTCGACCTCGTCAAACAGGGCTGGGACATGGGCTTCCGCGCCTTCAAGATTCGCATGGACTGGAAGGGTTGGCGCCAGGATTCCGACGCTCCGAAAGACTATGCGATGTTCAAACTGGTGCGTGAATACCTTTCGGAAGGCAACTATCTCGGCTTCGACGCCAATAACGGCTACTCGGTAAGCACGGCAATCCAGCAGGGTCGCAAGTTCGAGGAACTGGGTATCGACCACTTTGAAGAGCCGATTCCGCGCTATGACCTGCCCGGTCTGAAGCAGGTCGCGGACGCACTCGACGTTGCGATTTCGGCAGGAGAGCAGGACGCTTACCGGTGGTGGTTCCATCATCTCGTCCTGCTCGGCAACCCCGACATCCTCCAGCCCGACATCCTGAGCGCGGGTGGCCCATCGGAGGTGAAACGCATCTACGAGATGGCGGTGACGCTGAATAAGCCCGTGATGCCGCACAGTCCGCAGGCCGGCATCAACTCGATGGCCTCGCTGCACGCCTATGCAACCGTCCAGAACGGCATACGCCCACACGAGTTCTCGACCGAGTTCTCGGGCCCGCTCGACGAGCTGGCGGAACTCTACGGCGAAGGCGTGCTTCCGAAGGATGGAAACATGATTTTGTCCGACCGCCCCGGACTCGGCATCGAGCTAAACGAAGCAGCCGTAGCAAACCTGACAATTGGCGCCTAACTTAGTCCCCTCTCCCTAGCAGGGAGAGGGTTAGGGTGTGGTACAAGCCGGGCACATGGGTTCCACTTCTGACCGGGCACATGGGTAGCAGTTTCAGTGGGTAACGTTCACCTTACTTCTCAGGAGGTGTGCGATGCCCTGGAAGGATATCCAAGTGTTGGACCAA
>JADFLG010000056.1 GCA_022564545.1 Chloroflexota bacterium
GTCTGAGTCATCCCAGTCCAAAGAAGGAGGCAGTTGATCTATGAGAGCTGTCGTTTACAAAAAACCATTCGAGGTCGCAGTAGAGAACGTTGACGATCCTAAGATTGTGCACCCGGCCGACGCCATCATCAAGATCACCTCGTCGTGCATCTGCGGCTCAGACCTCCACATGTACGAGGGTCGGACAGCTGCCGAGCCCGGGATCGTGTTCGGCCACGAGAACATGGGCATCATCGAGGAGGTTGGCTCGTCCGTCAAGGAGCGCAAGGTGGGTGACCGGGTGGTGCTGCCCTTCAACGTCGCCTGTGGGTTCTGCAAGAACTGCCTGGGCGGGTTCACGGGGTTCTGCACGACCGTAAACCCTGGGTTCGCCGGTGGCGCTTACGGGTACGTGTCCATGGGGCCGTGGGTCGGCGGTCAGGCCGAGTACCTTCAGGTGCCCTTCGCAGACTTCAACTGCCTGCCCCTTCCGGCCGGTACCGAGCACGAGGCCGACTTCGCCATGCTGGCCGACATCTTCCCGACCGGCTACCACGGCGCCGAGCTCGCCGATGTCAGAGCGGGCGAGAGCGTGGCGGTCTACGGAGCGGGGCCGGTCGGGCTCATGGCGGCCTATAGCTGCATAATCCGAGGCGCGGCCGAGGTCTATTGCGTCGACCACGTAAAGGAGCGGCTCGATAAGGCGGAGTCCATCGGCGCGATCCCCATCAACTACGACGAAGCCGACCCGGTGGAGCAGATCAAGGACAAGCGCGGTGGCCAGGGGACCGACAAGGGCATCGACGCCGTCGGATACCAGGCGACATCGGCGGGTTCGTCCGCTGTGGGCGGAGAGCAGGACGAGGTACCCAACATCGTCCTCAACAACCTGATCGAGACCGTCAATCCCACCGGAGCCCTGGGGATACCCGGCCTGTACGTGCCGTCGGACCCGGGCGGGGTCAGCGATGCCGCCAAACGCGGGGCGCTGTCGATCAACTTCGGCAAGCTCTTCGAGAAGGGCCTGCGCCTCGCGACGGGCCAGTGCAACGTCAAGCGTTACAACGCCCGGCTCCGGGATTTGATTATTGCCGGGAAGGCAAGCCCCGACTTCGTGGTGTCCCACGAGGTATCGCTGGAGGAAGCGCCCGGCGCATACGTCAAGTTCGACCGGCGCGAGGAGGGTTACACGAAGGTGATATTGCACCCGTAGGGCTCTTTTCGGAAAGTGCGGGGTACGGTGCGAATAAACCCGTAGAGGGCGAATACAGAAAAGGAATCAGAGATGGCGGACATTAGCTTGGAACAGGCCAACGAGGTCGTAGACGCGGCGCTGAAAAAGGCGGGCGAAATGGATGTGAAGATGGACATCGCGGTGGTCGATGCGGGGGCCAACCTGAAGGCGTTCGTCAGGATGGACGGCGCGTGGCTCGGCTCCATCGACATTGCTCAGAAGAAGGCCAGGACGGCCCGCTGGTTCGACATGCCCACGGGGGTCATCGGCACCCTGTCTCAGCCGGGCGGCTCGCTGTACAACATCGAGCATTCCAACGGCGGCCTGATCACGTTCCCCGGTGGCCTGCCTTTGAAGAACGGCGATGGCGACGTTATCGGTGCAATAGGCGTTTCCGGGAGCAGCGTCGAGGACGACCATGCGGTGGCAGAGGCGGGCGAGAGCGCCATCGGCTAACGGTTGAGCGTTCTGGATTGCCAGGATGAGTTGCCAGGATGAGTTGCGCAAACCTGGTGTGGGGCCGCGCGAATATGGGACCCCACGCTTGAGAGTCCCGGTCGTTCGAGCGTCCCAACAGCGAGAAACACGACGGCGTTAATCCGTTGCAAACGTAGCCGTGCAAGTCGACGGCGGCCTTCCAACAGCAAAATTGGAATCACCAACACGGGCCGGTCGCGGCCGCCGTGGGACCAGCGATTTCAAACCAGGTTTTGGCTCAGCACAGGGGCGAGCTGCAGGAATTCAGCCCAGCAGTTCCGCCAGTTCGGCTGCCGTGGTGACGGGCAGTTTGCAGGCGTAGTTCTCGCAAACGTAGGCCGTGGCTTTGCCGTTAATCAGCTTGCGGTCCATGAGCAGCGGCGACTTTTCGTCTTTGCCCGGTTCGTTATGCGCACCGCCGAACACCGTGTTTGGCGAGAACCTGCCACGGGTCTCACGCAGCATATCGTGAACTACCGGATTTTGAAGGTCGCCGATCACGATCACTTCCTGCCTGTTTGCCGTGAGGAAATCGACAGCGCTGAGCCACGACGTTACCGCTGCCGGTGACTGCTCAAGGTGAGGCAGGAGCGACTTCATTGACGCTTCCGCTTTCGCGGCGTAGTCCGACACACCGGTGAAAACACCCAGCCTGAGCAGGGCCATTGCGGCGCTGGCACCACCTGATGGAAGTGCGTTGTCGAGCACATCTCTCGGCCGGACCAACAGCTTCGAATGCTCGTGGGAAGTATCGTAGAACACCTCCCAATCGGGATCCCAGAAGCGTTCGATCATTTGCTCGGCCAGGGCCTGCGCTTCATCGACATATGAATGGTCGAACGTGGCCTCGTACAGCGTCAGCAGAGCGCCGATGAGGTTTGCGTGGTCGTCGAGGTACCCGAGGATTCTGGCTTCACCTTCAGAGTCGCTGGTCGCCTTCCATGTGTGAAGCAGACGACCCTCCGAATCCCTGACTTTATCGAGCAGCAGCCGGGCGTTATTTTCCGCTATCGCAATCCACCGGGCGTTCTGGAACACGGCCCCGGCCTCGGCAAATGCCTTCAGCATCAGTGCGTTCCACGAGGTAAGCACCTTGTCGTCGATGCCGGGCGGAACACGCTTCGACCGCTCCGAAAGCAAGGTTTGCCGGATACGCGATATGTCGGCCAAAAACTCTGCCGAATCCCGGCCTGAATCCGCAACGAATTCTTCCAGCGCAACTGGAATATACAAAATATTCGATTCTTCGAAATTGCCTTCGTCTGTTACTCCCCAGAAGGTCTTCGCCAGTTCGGCGTCTTCAGAGTTGGACAGCGCGTCATCGATCTCGGCGGGAGTCCAGACGAAGAACTTGCCCTCGACGCCCTCCGAATCGGCATCCGAAGCCGAGAAGAACCCTCCCGCCGGATGCGTCATTTCCCGGGCTACATATTCGAGCGTCTCTTCGACAATTCGCCCGAAAAGCGGTTTCTTCGTCACCTGGTAGGCATGCAGGTACAGCGATACCAGCTGGGCGTTGTCGTAGAGCATCTTTTCGAAATGCGGCACCAGCCATTTGTCGTCGACCGAGTAGCGGGCGAAACCGCCCCCAAGTTGATCGTAGATGCCTCCGCGCGCCATCTTTTCGAGCGTGAGCGTGACGATATGGAGGACCTGCCTGCTGCCGGTGCGCTTCCAGTAGCGCAGTAACAGCTCGTACACCATTGGCTGCGGGAACTTCGGTGCGCCCATCGACCCGCCGTTTTCGGTGTCCGCGTTGCCAACTATCGAGGTGAAGCTGCCAAAGATCAGCGATTCGTCGATCGCACCGTCGTGTTTTTTGGGCGTCGACTGTGCGCGAATGGTGTCGACCACCTTTTTCGAGTTTGACAGCAGTTCATCGCGCTTTGTTGCGTACGCATCGGAAATTGCACTCAGTATCCGGGGGAATCCGGCCATGTTGTGACGGTCTTCGGGCGGGAAGTAGGTGCCGCCAAAGAACGGCTGACCGTCGGGGGTGATGAATACCGTGAGCGGCCATCCACCCGATCCGGTCATGGCCTGTACCGCGGTCATGTAGATCGAATCGACGTCGGGAAGTTCTTCCCGGTCGACCTTGACGTTCACGAACCGGCTGTTCATCGTGGCCGCTATCGTTTCGTTTTCGAACGATTCGTGGGCCATCACGTGACACCAGTGGCAGGCCGAGTAGCCGATCGAGAGCAGGATCGGCCTGTCGAGCAGTTTCGCGGCTGCGAACGCAGCATCGCCCCAGGGGTACCAATCGACCGGGTTGTCCTTGTGCTGCAGCAGGTACGGGCTGGTTTCGTCGGCCAGTCTGTTCATTTTTAAAGTTTGGTCTCGTGTAACTCAGTTGAAAGTTCAGGTTGTGTCTTGCTCAAGATATTCGATGCGCTGAAGTCCGATAAAAGCGCGTCGTGTTCGCGGGATGAAGGTATGGGAGCGGGATTCGTCGCGGCATCAAAGTCCCTTCAACTCCAATGTCGTTACCTCGCCCGAATCCATATCGATCACCCTGATGAGGTGATTATTGGTGTCGGCCACAAAAATTCGGTCCCCGACGATTGCAAGACCGGCTGGCTCACTGAACTCCGCCCGGTCTAAGGCCCCATTGGCGGCACCCTGCTTGCCCGAGCCGGCAACTGTTCGGACTTGCAGTGACCCTATCGCCATTGATTTGACCTTGTTGTTGTAAGAGTCGGCAATGTAAATTGTATCGTTGTGAACCGTCAGACCCTGTGGGTGCTGGAGCAGGGCTTCTTTGCCGACGCCGTTGTGGTCACCAAAGTCGAACAGACCGGTGCCAACGAGTGTGACCACCCTGCCCTCGCCAGCAATGGCCGCGACCCGGACCGAGCTGGTCTCGCTGTCGATGAAGAACACCGCATTGTTCGACACCTCCACGCCGTAAGGCTGTGCGAGCCGTGCTTCCGGTTTCAGTCCATCCACGATGTCTTCGCCACCATCGCCAGCAAACGGTGCAATCGTTCCCGCGGCAACGTCCATCGACCATAGCTGGTGGAAGCCTGCCATCGCTATGTAAAGAACTCCTGCGTGGAGCGAGAGGTCGTACGGCGAGTTGAGCGGCACTTTCAGCGCATCCCCACCGTTGTGGCGATACAGCGATTGTTCACCGGTACCGGCTACAGTACTGGCAAGCCCGGTATCAAGGTTGATTCGGACGATCGTATGAGTCCCGGCATCGGCCACGTACACCAGATCGCCAATTGCAACCGTTCCCTGGGGGTTGTCGAATAGTGGTTCATCGAGATTTCGGTCGCTAAACACGCCGCGGCTTTCATCTTCGACCAGCGGAGATTCACCGCTTCCAATTACGGTTTCGACATTGCCTTCGAGGTTAGATATGACCAGGCGACTGTGATTGGAATCAGAAATAATCAGCCGCAAGCGGCCCGCATCAGCCGTGATCTTCCCGGGAAACGAAAGGGGCGTATCTCCGGCTGACTCGGGCGAGATCTCAAACGCACCCCGCCTGAAGAGACCCGAGTCTTCGTACTCTTCGATCATTTCGTCGAGCGCACCGGTGAGCGCTTCAACCTCGAATTCTCCCTCGTGGCGACCTATTACCCTGCCAGAGGGACCGATAAACATCAGGGTCGGCCACGCCCGGACCCCGTATGACTTCCATATCTCGAAATTGGCATCGTTCACCACCGGATGACCGATCCCGTATCGACGCACGGCCTCGCGCACGTTCTCGGTCGATTTTTCATTTTTGAACTTGGCCGAATGCACGCCGATCACCGTCAGGACGTCGGCGTACTTCGTTTCCAGCTTCCGCAACTGCGGAAGTACGTGCATGCAGTTAATTCAGCAGTAGGTCCAGAAGTGCAGGATGACGAGCCGGCCGTCGAGATCGGCCATGCTTAACGGCGACCGGGTGTTGATCCACTCCAGGCCCCCGGGAAACCCGGGAGCATGGATCGTTCCCTCATGGCGCTTCGCCAATGGCATTTTGCCCCTGATCCCCCTGCTTTGCAGCAACTAATCCATGAACACCGGCTGCGTCCAGGCCCTTGTGCCCCTCGATGAATAAACCGTGGCACGGACATAACCGTCCAGCGGGGTTGGCTTGTACGCAGGCGAAATGCTGGTCGATTCGTGCAGCAGGCGACCGTTCGCGCCGGTGAACAAAGTCGAATATTTGGTCTGAGTGCCGTCGTCGTGGGTTTCGGTGTCGATATCGATCTGTATTTCACGGGTATTGGCGACCATGTCGCCGATAGTCACTCCGGTCGATGCGTAGAAATCGCCTTCGGCCATCGCATCGAAGATGTCCTGCTGGTTCAGTGTAGCGGCCTTCACCTGCACCCATCCCCGGCCGGGGTTCGAGAGATTCGGCCCGAACTCAGTTATGTAGTTATGTGAATCGTCGACGGCAATACCCCAGACCCTTCGGCCGTTGCTGAGCAGCGAGTCCCAGATGCCGAGGACGCTTGCCCTTCCGCCACCACCATCATTGTGCGCAAAGGGGTGACCGTTGAAAACTTCCATGAACTTATAGCCTTCGACCTGCATCATCGCTCTGTTATCAAACGCCCACCGGAAGTTCGGGTGATTAATGGAGGCCATCCCGCCCGCTGCGATAATTCGTTCGACGTTCTCACGCATCGCCGTGACTATGTCGGCCGAGTCGGACGCTTCCACGAGTTCAGTGATTCCATAGCCGTTGACGTGAACCGGTCCGCTGGAATTGCGAGATGTCACCTCTTCGCCGCGGACGAGCAGGGGCCACTTCGCCATCTCGGCATCACTGCCTTCGAGAATAGTGAGGTGATTATGGTCGGACAGGCAGAGCCAGTCGTAACCATGTTCGTGATACCACTCGGCCACGTGCTCGGGTGAGTCGTCGCCGTCGCTGTTGGTCGTGTGCGTGTGAAGGTTGCCTTTGAGCCAGTTTTTTTGAGTCATCGGCAGATATTACAGATCATTTGAACCGGCCGAGGTCGTTGACAGCCAGCAAACTTGACGAGAGACTCCGGCAATGGCACAAGTTTCCCCGAGTTTTAGCCCTGGCTCTGACTCTCGCCCGAGTCCGCAGCTTCGCACTCTTTTCCCTGACTACTGGCGACTCGACAGCCTGGTCCGCGCCGAGGTCACCGATTTACCCGACACTGTCCTCGACTGGAAATCTGAACGGTGGGGGTGGGCCGAATGGTCGATCAGGCAACAGGCAAGCCACATGGCGTCAGTGCCACTGAGGTGGTTAATTTCCCGGTGGGGCGATCAGTTGTTCGGCAATAACATGCCGATGCCAATTACGGCCGAGCGGTACGCAACGTTCGATTCTGCCAGGCATGACAGGCGTCTCGACGATCGGGTCTTCTGGGAAATCGATGACATTCTTGGGGCTCTCGACGAGGCGATCGCGATTGCCCGGCGCGTGCTGACCGAAACCACCGTTGCGAGAGCGCGCTCGATGGTTGTTCAGCGGTCCCTGACCGGCCAGTGGGACCTGATGCGAAGCGTTCACCCGGACGGAATCTCGGAAAATCCTGAAACCGGCGAAATGACCGGCATGGACCTCGTGGCGACATTCAGGCATATACAGTTCGAGTTCTACACTCACATCTTCAATATCCAGCGTTCGAAGATGGCCCTGGGCATTGCGCCGGTGGTGAGGCTGCCCGATGCCGGATATCACACTGTCGAGGGCTGGGACTCCGGGCTGCCGGAGTTCGGTGCTGCGGTTGGGGACCTCCAAAACTAATTTCTCGAATACTCGATTTTGAACCGCTTCAAATAGCCAGGTAAGGAAAACATCGATGATGGCAAAACGAAAAGTATTGATGACCGGTGCGAGCGGCTACATAGCGTCGTTGTTGCTTCCGGCGATGCGGGATTATTTCGACCTGACGCTGGCCGACATTTCAGACACCGACCGGGACGGTAACAGAGTCGAGGGGGTCGAGATTGCCGATTTCATTGACCCTGACAGGACGAAGTATCAACACCTGTTCGAGGGAATCGACGGAATTATTCACCTCGCGTTCAAGCCACACACCCCGAGGGGCGCTGACTACGAAAATCCCCCGATAGACCGTTTCGTGAACGAGCACGAAAACATACAAATGGCAAACAACATCTATCGTTCGGCTTATGACGCCGGGGTCCGTCGCATGGCGATCGCAAGCTCGAACCACGCTGCCGACTGGTACGAGCACTCGCTGATTCACGAGCGGAAGATGGACATGGTCCGCCCCACCGATTTCCCGGTGTCAGATAATTTTTACGGGTGGGCGAAGGCGGCTTATGAGCTGCTTGCGTGGCCCTACGCCTGTGGGATTTTTGGCCGGCAGCTTGAGACGGTGATGCTGAGGATCGGTTTCACCCGGCCGATCAAGGTGGAGGATTACCTGGCCGATTCACCGATGACCGAACAGACCGACGATGGGATTACCGAACTCAAACGCAATCTTGGCGCCTACATCAGCCCGCGTGACATTACCCAGCTATTTACGAAAGCGATCGAGGCGCCAGACATCAGGAACGAGCACGGCGTGCCGTTTGTGATCGCTTACGGCTGCAGCGACAACACACGCAGGTTCTGGTCACTCGAAACTGGCCGAAAGTATCTTGATTACCAGCCGCAGGACGATACGGAGATCATCTACGCGAGGGACATCGCCCGCGTGCTTACGGGCGAAGGCACGGACATACGCGGGGGCAAGGTCGGGACCTAGTAGAACGAGAACTTCCGCCGGATCATTTTCTCCGCGCCGATCTTTGCAACTATCTGGTCGTGCACGTCATAGTCCCACTCGCCGATAAAGCTGATGGCCGTGCCGCGCTTGCCCATGCGTGCGGTCCGCCCGATCCGATGGACGTACTCCTCGACGCTCTCAGGCATGTCGTAGTTGATGACGTGTGAAATAGTCGGTATATCGAGACCGCGGGCGGCCAGGTTGGTGGCAACGAGCATTCGGAGGCTGCCGTCCCGGAAGGAGTTCATCACCCGGTTGCGTTCCGGTTGCGACATCCCGCCGTGAATGCCTTTTGCGGGAAAGCCTTCGCTGGCAAGTCCCTTCGAAAGTCGGTCGACGCCGACCTGCATCTTCCTGAAAATCAGGACCTGGGAATCGGAAGGTATCTCGTCCAGTATCTCCATTATTCCGTCGGCTTTGTCCTGCCGGGCGACATCGAAGAAAATCTGGTCGACCTCATCGACCGTCTCGAGTCCCTTGATGTCTGAGACCAACTGCACCCACCGTGGATCGTTGAGATACCGGCGAATTAGCCCGCGGATAAATCCGGGAATGGTCGCTGAGAAAAGCGCAGTTTGCCGTGAACCGGGTGTGTGCTTCAGGATGAATTCCATGTCATCGGCAAACCCGATGTCGAGCATTTCATCGGCCTCGTCGAGGATGGCCATACGCACCTGGCCCAGATCGAGGATCCGGCGGTTCATAAGGTCTTTTATTCGACCAGGGGTACCAACGACGATCGGCATGCCGTGCTCCAGCGCCCTGATCTGCCTGGCAATCGCCTCTCCGCCGTACACGGCAACGACGCCAATGCCGCGTTTACGCCCTATCAGCGCCAGTTCACGTGTCACCTGCTGGGCCAGTTCTCTGGTGGGTACGAGTACCAGGCCCTGTACATCGCGTGTACCAGGGTCGACAGCCTCGCACATCGGTATTCCGAATGCTGCCGTCTTGCCAGACCCGGTAACGGCCTGTGCGACAACGTCGCGGCCCTGCAACATCCATGGAATGGCGGCTTCCTGGATTTCCGACGGGTCAACGTATCCCATGTCGAGAATCGAGGTGACGATCGATTTGCTTAGTTCAATACCGTTCCATATTTCGGTGCCCTGTATATCTGTGTACTCCGGCCCGACAGATTCCAGTGGCAGATCACGACTTCGGCCACTGGCCGGACGGCCTCGTTCCTCGTCGCGACTGTTCTGACGTTGAGGGCCACGACGACTGCGAGAATCTCTAACACGTGATTCGGATTCGCCCCGATTCGAATCGTTTCTGCGTGAGCCACCTCGACGCGAGTCGAGTCGAGAACCCGAAGTTCCGGTCGCGCGACCGCCATTAATTCGTCGGGGGAGTTTGCCCGGTCGATCGTGACTACGCGGACTGTTGGTTGTCGATCTTGCGGTTTCGGATGTGTCGGGAGTGCGGTTTGCGGCTTTGCGTTCGCTTCTTTGCGAATTCGGTCTGGCGGTTGTCGGTCCGCCGATCTTTTTGCCGCGACCCATCAGATTTTTGAGTCGGCCTAGATTGCCCAGTGTCCTGGTGCCCTTCTGAAGGTGGGAATAATTTTCGTAGACATATTCGTGGTTGTTCATCTAAGTGTACGACTTCGCCGCGCAGTTACTACAGCGCATGCACGCACACAATTCAGTTCCCGGAAAATCCGCACAGCCGCAAACAGGTAGTCTCAGCACACATTCGGCTACTGTCAGACAGATGAATATCAGTCGTCTTGCAAATACGCCAGACAGTCCGACCGGCAGTCGTTACGGTCGCAGTCGGGGCCTGGCAGCCCGGACGCTTGCTCAGAGCCGGGCCGGATATTCAGTGACGATTGCAATCGGAGCGGCGCTTGTGCTGGTCTTGACCCTCATTTACCCGGCAGGAGCGGGAGGAGTGAACTGGCCGCTGGCCGCAGTCGCACTGGGCCTGTTGTTTGGCGGGGTGACTGCCCATGCCGCGTTGTCGGCAATCGTCCGGAACACCCAGCTGGAAGTCCGCGCGCTCGAACTGCGCCTTTCGGTCGAAGCCAGTGCGAGCAGGGTACTTGCCGGGATCAAGCTGATGACCCCCGCTGAATCCCAGGGTGAATCACTCGGCGCCAATGCACGTCTGGCGGCCGCCGCGCGAATGGCCACTGGATATACCTCTTCGATTGTCTTCAATCTGCGTGACGCTCACGGTGTTTTTGTTCCTTCCGACAGGTCCAACTGGAGCCACGAAGGCCAGCTTGCCCGGTCCGGGGACGAACTCGAGCGGGCGGACGGCCACACGCCGGGCGCAATTGCCGCACGACAGGGCTCAGCGGTCGTAATGTCGCTCACGGAAGCACATAGCGTCGACCTCCCGGGATGGGCCGAACAGGCTGGATTTGTCCAGGGAATCGTGACACCGATCGCGCGCGGTCTCGACACTTCTGGGATCGTTTATGTTTTCAACAAATCGGCCGTGCTGCCAACTCTCAACGAGATCGAACAACTTGAATTGATTGTCAGTTTCGTATCGAACTTTTCCGGGGCGCCCAGAATGGCTGGAAACGGCAGGACCGGGAGGACCTCCGCTGTAGTTGGTTCAGTGCCAACGGCGCGGCCATTCAGGGTCCCAGAAAGTCGTTCTGAGCGGCGGACTATTGTAATGACCGGTATCAGCATGCCGGGGTTCGCGCTGAATCCGGAGTTGGAGAGAATGGAGTTGGATGGAATATCACTTTCACTTTCTCCGACAGAGTTCCTGCTGTTGCACGCCCTCGCCTCTTCACCGGGGAGGCCGGTATCGCCTGGTGAGCTGGTAAACGCATGCTGGGCGGGGGATTCACGACCCGCCGACAACGCGCTCGATGTCGCGATTTTTCGCCTGCGCCGCAAGCTGCACAAAACTGCCTCGGGAAAGGGCCTGATAAAGACCGTGCGCGGTAGCGGGTACATGTTTGTGCCGCCTGCGCCGGACGACCCGGTTCTTTCTGGCGAGCTGGCTGGCGGCGGACTTGCCGATATAGCCAATTAGTCCCATTAAAACCACAAATTGTCCGGGGAGAGGGACTTTTCCTTGTTCTCCCTCCCGCGGCGGGAGTCGGAGGGTGGGTGAAACCCTGAACAGCTGCAAATTATCCCTGCTACGACATGGACCCACACCCTGACCCGCTCCCTGGCAGGAAGAGGGAACCAAAAGCAAACGCCGCACCGAGGCGTCTGGTGCGGCGTTTGCATCTGCCGGTCGCAAGACCGGGTCCGCCAGCAAATATTTGCGATTGGTCCAAGCAGTTTTTTGCTGAACCGAAACTAACTGACCGGCAACAGCATCGGGCCTCGCCTCCGAACGGGCCATGGTGTGTCGAGTTCCTCTGGAACCGCCGCGGGGCTTCGCACTTTGTGCGGCAAGGTCGAAATGCTCAACGTGAAGTTCGTCATAGTGCTCAACCGATTCCGCTCATGGCGGGTTCTCTGCCTGTTGCCACCGCCTGTCAGATTTGCGCGGAGCAAGTGGGCGCTTACCAAAAGTAGCACACACGTTCTATACATTGGAAGAGTCTAGAACACTTATTCCGAACACTTGTGCTTATTTACCTGCTACCGGTATCTTGCGGTGGCCATCGGGCGCCAGTTGCCAGGTCGATTGGGAGTTCGAGGCGGGTCACGCGATGATCCGAAGCGCCTGTTTCGCTTTTTTTAAGTGAAGACCCGGCGTGCCTTGTGAAAGTTCGGAACTCTTGATGCCGTCGTCCCTCGAAATTCCCACCGACTCTAACGCCTTCGACAATTTCAGAAACCGCAACGAGACTGAGCTGACCCATGCCCTTAAGTGGGCTGCCTGGAAATGGTTGTGGGAGGTGGCCGGTTGCCGGCTTATTGGCTTCGAAGTGCGGCTGGAAGGTCCGTTCGGTCGAATTGCCGATGTGGTCGGGCTCGGCCCCGAAAATCGCGTGTTCCTGGTCGAGGTCAAATCCAGCAGGGCCGATCTTCGACGCGACGACAACAACGAGCGCACCCGCGAGAAGCTTGTTGCGAAGTCAAAGTCGCTCGACCGGGCGGTAGAGCTAACGCAGCGAGTGATGTCAGAGGCGTTAAAAAACGCGAAGGGCGCGAAGTATAAAGTCGCTGGCCGCGGCGAAAGTTCTCGGGCGGTCGCCATCGCAGCATCCGATGCCAGGACGTTCGTCAAGAAGTCGGAATCAACAAAAAAGCGAATAGAGGTTCTTTCCGTGAAATTCCATGACCTCGCTTACCTGCGCTGTGCCGACTACCACTACATCATGGCGCCGCACCGTATGGTCCGGACCACCGAGCTGCCCGACCAGTGGGGCCTGCTGGACCAGCGGGGTGAAATCGTAGTTGAAGCGCCGCTCAAGCAGGTCAGGCGAGTAACACAGCACGTCCTTCGGGCGATCGCACGGGCGAACACCCGCGACTTGATGAAGGCATGCGAAGTGCGGGTGATACGGTCGCAGCGCTAAGCTGCGTGGCTTGAGTTGGTTAGCTTCGCGGTCATTGCGAGGAATTCGATGACCCATTCGACCAGTTCGATAAACTCAGGGCAGGCAGGCTCGGGGCAGACGTGGCAATCAGCCATCATTGCGCAGCATCCACGCGATTCAGCCCGTACCGTGGCTACCCTGACCACCTGTCTTTCCGACCGGAGTACATCCTGAGCCCGTCGAAGGGCGGAGGAATCTCAGGTTTTCGATATCGAGAAGAGATTCCGAGCAGGTCGGCCTCAGATCTCTCGGCTCCGGCCGAGATGAAAGGTGCCCGGCTGCGGTCGCGATGAAAATGCCACGCGGAACCTCCTGCTATCGCCCAGGTCCGCCTCGCACGCCCGGCGCTACAGGATTTTGCGCAGGCGCTCGATCGCTTCCCGCAGGTTTTCCTGCGAGTTGGCGAACGAAATCCGGATGTATCCGTCGCCGAACTCACCGAATGCGGTTCCGGCCAGGAGTGCGACGCCAGCCTCATAAAGGGCCTTATCGGCGAATTCCTGGGAAGACATGCCCGTGCCCCGGATGTTCGGGAATGCGTAGAACGCGCCCCGGGGGGTCAGGCAGGTGATTCCGGGCAGCGAATTCAGCCCTTCGACAACAAGGTCGCGTCGCTTCGTGAACTCTTCCATCATCGCCGCCACCGAGTCCTGGGGACCCTCAAGCGCGGCGATTGCGGCCATCTGGCTGAAGACCGAGGTGCAGGAAACGCTATTGGTCATCAACCGGGTGATCGGCTCGACTAAGAAGTCGGGAAACACGCCGTAGCCGAGCCGCCACCCGGTCATCGCGTAGCTTTTCGAAAAACCGTCGAGGATGACCGTTCGCTCCCTCATACCAGGGAATTTCGTTATCGAAACATGTTTCTGGCCGCCGTAATACATGTCCTTGTAAATCTCGTCGGAAAGGACTATGAGATCGTTCTCGACAGCCATCGCAGCGATCTTTTCGAGATCAGACTCGGGGATCACGCTGCCGCAGGGGTTGTTGGGCGAATTAACAATCAGGAGTTTCGTACGGGGAGTGATCAGGGAGCGCAGATTGTCGATGTCGGCGTTGTAACCGGTCTCTTCGTTCAGCTGCAATGGAACGGCGGTCCCACCCATATACTCGATCATCGACTCGTAGATTGGGAAGCCCGGGTTGGGGTAGATCGCCTCAACACCCTGCTCGATCAACGCCATGATCGTAAAGAACATCACCGGTTTGCCGCCAGGGGTGACGATCACGCTATCGGCAGAAACCTCGTACCCCTGTCGCTTGGTCTGGTGCCGCGCGATCGCCTCGCGCAGTTCCATTTGACCGGCCGACGCCCCGTAATGGGTGAAACCGTCGTCCAGCGCCTGCTTCGCGGCGTCGCGAATATGCTCGGGGGTATCGAAATCGGGCTCGCCTATTTCGAGGTGAATAATGGACTTGCCCTGGCGTTCCAGTTCTTTGGCCTTGGCGAGGGTTTCGAACGCTGTTTCGGTACCCAGGAGTGCCTGGCGAGATGCGAGCTGTGTCACTACGGCGCGACCTATTCGACTAAATAATTGCTAAAACCAGCCCGGATTCACTGCTCGATAGTCGCCTGAATAAGTCAACTTCGAGTGGTTACGGAATCCGCCGCAAGTTGAAAAGTTTGTCCCGGTGCCGGGGGCATGTCAACAACCGGTGCGACAATGTCGCGCTGGAGAATCGGCAATGTAGCAAAAGCCGGCCAACATTCAAACCCCGCCGGAGTCTCTCCAGCACAGGCACAACCCAGAATAAATCGCCAGAATCGCATGAAGCGGCTCATCAGGGCGGACAAGCCTGCTTACGGTGTGTCTGTCCAGTTCCCTTCGGCTGAAATCGTCGAGATGATCGGGGAACTGGCCTTCGACCGGGTGATGCTCGACGCCGAGCACGGTTCGATTACACCCGACAACGCCGGGCCGGCAGTGATCAACAAGTACCTCGACCGTGGCGCGATGGGCGTCCAGGTGCCGCACGTCAACACCGCTGCCGAGGCACGGGCCGTGGTTGAGGCCGTGCCTTTACCACCAGCAGGGCATGCGGGGACTGGGCAGTGGCAGAATGGCCGAATTTGGCCGGGGTTCAGCGATCTCGGAATATGTCAAGGATGCCAACAGGGAAACGCTCGTATGCGTCCAGATCGAGGAAGTGGCGGCGGACGACAACCTTGACGAAATCCTGGGGGTGCCCGATATCGACGTGTTCTTCATCGGCCCGACCGACCTCGCCCGGTCGACGGGCCACCCCGGCGACAACGGACACCCGGACGTAAAGAAGGTCGTGCAGGAAGTGTTCGACCGGATTCACGCGGCGGGTAAAGCCTCGGGACCCCGGGCGCTGCCGAACAGGCGCTTAAGAACACCGAGGCAGGCATCCTGT
Source organism: Chloroflexota bacterium (assembly GCA_022564545.1). Lineage (GTDB taxonomy): Bacteria > Chloroflexota > Dehalococcoidia > Lucifugimonadales > Lucifugimonadaceae > Lucifugimonas. The sequence goes on from JADFLG010000056.1 coordinate 15,266, forward strand.
ATCACTACACCCACATTCCAACGTTCATGAGCACGTACGGTCGGCAGTTCATGCAGACTGTCGGGCGGTCGTAACGAGCGTCATCCCAAAAGAAAAGCGCAATGCGCGATGCGACGCCAACCACCGTTTCTCACGATGCCGGGGTAGCTGTCACTGGCGCGTTCACGGGCGGTGCCTGGGAGGGCGTGAATTCCCCGGTCTGGGCATCGACCCACCCTGAAACGGTCCCTTCAGGCAGATCGCAGGACACGACCCACTGGGTATCACCTTCCGTCGATCCGATTACAGTTTGCCCTCTCGGCACGCACCCGGGCCAGTGTCCGGTCATTGCGTCCATGGCGGCACTCGCTCCGACATTCAACAACGAGACATCCAGGAAGACATCTGCCTGGTGTCGCATGAATTCCATCGGCACATGACGCCACTCGCTCGGAGGCTGATCTGGCGTATCAGCCCAGAGCTCGACGCCCACCGTCACGTCTCTGTCGGTCACCATGAAGTTGTGGCTGCCTGTGCGAGGATTGACCGAAAACTGGCGCAACACCGGGTCGTCGATGCCGCTCACCCCCAGCGCCTTTCCTGCCATCTCTCGCAGGGCCAGTGCACCGGCATCGGGCTCTGGAGATCGATTCGAACATCCGATCACCAGCACAACGACAAAAGTGGCTGTGAGAAGCTGTACACAAGGGAAGCTGCGGCGCATGAGGTTATCCAGACGATCAGCGGGCGCTGTCGAACAACCGTTGGTGGCACGAAAAATATCACACATGCACGAATCGAACATGGACTACGTGGCCTGGGCAGAGTGGTACGACATCTTCTATTCGGCGGCCGATCCCGGCGATATCGAGTTCTATCACGGCCTGTGCAGGGCGTCGGGCGGTCCGGTGCTCGAGATTGGCGTCGGAACCGGCCGGATCGCACTCCCGCTCGCGCAGCAGGGGTTGGAGGTGGTCGGAATCGACCTGAACGAGCCCATGCTCAGGGTGGCCGAGAGAAAGGCGCTGGAGGCTGCACCCCTGTCGGGCAGTTTGAAATTGATCCAGGCCGACATGCGGAACTTCGACATTAAGCGTCAGTTTCCAGTGGTGACAATTCCGGCGCGCACGCTGCTCCTGGCAACCACTGAAGAGGAGCAGTTTCACACGTTGTGCTGCGCAGCGCGCCACCTGGCGCCGGACGGCACGCTGGCCTTCAACCTGTTTTATCCCGACCCGGCATTGCTGGCAGATAGCCCCGATGAAGAGTTCCTGTTGGAGGTGGTCGAGAAGGCAAACGGCGGTCGCTACGTGCTCACGGCAAAGAACCGCTTCGATCTTGCAACTCAACTGAATCACGGCGTGCAGATAGCCGAGGAACTCGATGCGTCAGGCGAGGTGCTGCGACGCGAGGAACTCGACGTGACCGTCCGGTACCTTTACCCCGATCAGGTGATTGCGCTTTGCGAGCGGGCCGGCCTGGAGGTGATCGAAATGTGGGGCGATTTCGAGGGCGCGGACATCACCGAGGAGAGCGAGGAAATAGTTGTGACTTGCCGGCATGCCGGATGATGCAACGCGAAACCTGATTTCCCGACCGGAGCGGAGGGACCTCAGCACCAACGGACTTTCTTGCCGATTGACACTGTTCACTTCCCTGGCAGACGAGTTGCTGCGAAGAGACGGGTTCCAATGAGGCCCCTCCGCAGGGGTCGGGGAATCGGACTTCGCCCTGGTCAGCACTCCGCATCGCCCGATTGCAAATCCCATGTGGGC
>JADFLG010000166.1 GCA_022564545.1 Chloroflexota bacterium
ATCGTCATAACTCAGGGGACAGAAAATCGGTGTACTTAAGATAGTATCGCCCGGGACTCCCGGAATAGTAAGACAGGGGTAGCGAACATGCACAGGCCCGATGCTCCAACGCTCAAACCAACGGGCGCACTGCCACGCACAGGAATCGGAACCGGCCACGCCAGAATGGCTTCGAGCTACCGCCTGGCGATGGTGGTCGCCGGAATCGTCGTCGGAGCATCGGTAGTCAGCTTCGCCGCTGGACTTGGTGATGTGGGCGGAACGATGTGGACGATTTCGCTCATGGGAATCGCGGTGGGGCTGCTCGCTTTTGTCGCGGCATATTCGCTTGGAACACAAAGCCAGTTCGCATCGGAAACGCACCGCCAGCAGGACTCGGTCAGCCAGATTCAGGAAACATTCGAATCGCTGGCCGGCAAGGACTGGATGACGGGACTCGATACTTTCTCTGAAATTTCGAACCAGGTCGCCCGCGAACTCTCACGTTCCGCCCGGTATGACCGAGTGTTCTCGGTGATGTTCGTGACTCCGAGATTTGAGGGAAACACCGCGGTCTTGAACCCGGGACACATCTCCGATATCGAAATTCACACGGCCGATATCTTGCGTAAAGTATTACGGCAGTCCGACGGCATAGCGCGGCGCACTGACGTATTCGGATTCGTGGCCCTTCTGCCCGAGACCGACGCTGCTGGAGGAAAAATTGCTGGCAATCGCGTGACCGGGGCCCTGACAAATCCGTACCGGGTAGGGCCGTGGGACGACCAGACCGAACTGATCTCGCTCGACACTGAGGTTCTGTCCTACCCCGAAGACGAATCGGCCATGGTCGCCTTGTTCGGGATCGAAAAACCTGATGCCGACGCACCAGTCGGAACTACGTTACCGCCTAACGTTTAGTGTTCTATCTCGAATGCACGATTGCGAAGTCGTGCGCGGTTGGTGTGAAATAAACCGGCCGGATCGTTTCTTTCTAATGACCCGAAGTTCTCGCTTTCCCGGATGCCCGCAGAGGGTCGAGGGTCCGATCCCCGATCCGCTCCTTGTTAGATCATGAAAACCCCGGTTGCCACGCCGGGGCGTTTTTTTATTACGTGGGCGGGCCAAACTTATGTACAGTTCTCGCAGGTGAGCATCATTAACGAGATACGCTGCGATGGCTGGTGAACCACTGATTCTGCTACCTCCTTCAGAAGGCAAGGCCTCTGGTGGCGATGGCCCTCCGCTCGATCTCGATTCAATGTCGTTCGAGTCGCTCAACCCGGCCCGCGCCCGGATGGCCAAAGCGCTGGACCAACTCAGTCGGCGGCCACGCGTGGCCCGGAAGCTACTCGGGGTGAAGGGTGCGGCACTTGAGCGGGCAAAGCTCGATAACGCCACCATTCAAGAATCACCAACCCTGCCCGCCATCGAACGTTATACCGGGGTGATGTACGACGCGATCGATTACCGGTCGCTCGACGCCGGGGCCAGGGAGGCTTTTGGCCGCACGGTCGTCATCATGTCGGGACTCTTCGGGATGGTCCGTCCCTCCGACATGATCCCGACGTACAAGTTGAAAATGGGGGCGAGGCTGCTGCGGAGCAAGACCTGCGCCGCGGCCTGGAAGCCGTTGATCTCAAAATCGCTGGCAAGTGCGGGCGGACCGGGCGTCATATGGGACCTGCTTCCCAACGAGCACAGCGCTGCGTGGGACCCGTCAACAGTGCCTCACGGAGCTCGCTTTACGGTCAGATTTGTCGAGCGCGCTGCAAGTGGGCAACTAAAGACGGTTACCCACCTTTCCAAGTTGCTGAAGGGGGCACTGGTACGCCATCTCGTCTCAAACAGCGCAGAGGCAGGCGCGGCCGAATCGGCGTTGCCGCTGGTAGCCGGGTTTTCGCATCCCGAGGGCTACGCGTTTGACCCGGACCTGACCACCGAAATCGGCCGTACGACCGAGCTGGTGTTTGTTAAAAACTAGGACGGTGGGGGGCGGTGCCCAAGTTTGGACGCCCGCGGGCCGATGGCTTTCAGGGCATTTACGCTGTTGACGAGGGCGTTCCCCCTCAACACTTCGACAGGCTCAGTGCATGCCTAACCTTCTCCCCCGGGAGAAGGAATAAGTTGGCCTTGTTGACGTCATTTAAATGAAGTTCGCTTTTGCATTGTCATTCTGGGCATATTACTCAATTAAGTGTGCTTTACCTGGGTGCGAAGTGGAAGTACCAGGCGAAGTAATTCGGTCGTTTACGGGGACTGAGACCGCGGTGCTGGCGGTAGTGTGATTTCAGGCGTGAGAAGTACCCTTCCAGCCCGTTGGTAGTGGTCGGGATGTGCGGGTCGTCGAGGTAGTGGAACATGTCAGGCAGAGCACGTAGGAGCATGCTGCGGGCACGTTTTATGTCGCTGAAGACTCGACCAGTTTCTTTGCGTGCTGCTATCTCTGCACCGTACCGGTCCTCCCAGGCGTCGACGAGGTCGAGAAATGCTTTCTTATCCGCCGGAGTAGTGATCCCGGTGACACGTAGGAAGACCTCTCGCAACTGACGGGCGTGGGTGGTCTTCGGGGAGTTTCGGCACCAGGACAACCCCTGTCGCTGGATATGAACCAGGCAGCGCTGGATGACCACGTCCGGCCAGAGCATTTTGAGGACCCTGATCACCTGTCGGTTTCCATCTACGGTGAAACTGCAAGGATGCAACCCTTCATCCCTCATCGGCTCGAAGAACGAGCGCAACTCTAGCTCGGAGTTTTCTCGGACATCAAACTGCCCTCGCACCAGCCTTTGAGTCTGCCCATCCATCACCACCACGATGCTGTGGGGGCGGTGAAGAAATGTCCCGTCGAAGAGCAGGTATCGGACGGTCTGAGGGTCCAGTCTCGAGGTCGGTGGAGCTTCAGCCAGGAAGCTGTCGTTCAGACGGTACAACCAGGGCCGGCTGTGTCCGCTTTGCCGGACCAGCTGGCGTACCGAGTAGCCCTCGACTATCCACCGCCGGAACCACTCCATCTCCCGCCTGCGACGGGCTGCGGGATCGCGCCAACTGAACGAGTGTCTGCAGCTGCGGCAAAACCACCGCTGACGACCGCTAACGTAATGGCCGTTTCGCTTGGCCGCACCCCCGCAACGCGGGCAGTGTTTTTGGGGGACATGACACCCTGATCCCTAAACCGGTTTATGGATTGCAGCCACATCTTACGTTTGGGCCGAACTGCAAACGAACCGCTAAAAGCACACTTAATTGAGTAATATGCCCATCCTGACTTGGACACTGATTGCCACGTCGTCGAACTCCTCGCAATGGGCATATTACTCAAAAATGTGGGCTTTACCTGGGTGCTAAGTAGAAGTACCAGGCGAAATAATTCGGTCGTTTGTGGGGGCTGAGACCGCGATGTTGGCGGTAGTGAGATTTCAGGCGTGAGAAGTACCCTTCCAGCCCATTGGTAGTGGTCGAGATGTTCGGATCGTCGATGTAGTGGAACATGTCGGGCAGAGCACGTAGGAGCATGCTGCGGGCGCGTTTTATATCGCTGAAGACCCGGCCGGTTTCTTTGCGGCCTGATATCTCGGCACCGTACCGAACTTCCCAGGTGGCGACGAGGCTGAGAAAAGCGTCCCGGTCCGCCGCAGTAGCGATCCCGGTGACCCGCAGGAAGATCTGCCGCAACTGGCGGGCATAGGGCGTCCTCGGGAATCTCCTGCACCACCTCAACCCTTGCCGCTGGATATGGACCAGGCAACGCTGGATGACTGCATTCGGCCAGAGCATCCTGAGAACCCTGATCACCTGCGGGTTGCCGTCTACAGTGAAGCTACGAGGGCGCAGGCCTTCGCCGATCATCGGTTCGAAGAACGCCCGCAACTCCGGCTCGGAGTTCTCGCGGATGCCGAACTGTCCCCGCACCAGCCTGTGACTCTGCCCGTCCATCAGGACGACGATGCTGTGAGGGCGGTGAAGGAATGTCCCGTCGAAGAGAAGATACCGACCGGTCAGAGGTCCCAGGGCCGTCTTGGGGGGTGCATCGGCGAGGAAGCTGTCGATCAGGCGGTGCAGCCAGGCTCGGCTGTGTCCACTCTGCTGAACCAGCTGGCGTACCGAATATCCCTCCACGACCCATCGACGGAACCATGCCATCTCCCGCATGCGGCGGGCTGTGGGATTGTGCCAACTGAACGAGTGTCTGCAGGTGCCGCAGAACCACCGCTGGCGACCGTTGGAATAATAGCCGTCCCGCTTGGCCACGCTCCCGCACTGCGGACAGCGTTTTTTAGGGACATCACACCCTGATCTCTAAACTGGTTTATAGATTGCAGCCACATCTTACGTTTGAGCCAAACTGCAAATTCACCGCCAAAAGCCCACATTTTTGAGTATTAAGCCCGCAATGACAATGACACCAATCACCACCCGCGCCAGGTAAAACGGCAGCCCGCCACTACTTCCCGTGCTTCTTCTTCCACTCTTCGTATTCCGGGCGGGCCTCGTCCGTGAGCGGGTAGTAGCGGCGCAAATCGCCACCCTGTTCCAGCTTCTCGCGACTGAACTCTTCCCACTCGGCGTGTACCTGGCCCTTTTCGGCCAGTTCTTCAGCGAGCTGAATCGGCACGACGACCGC
>JADFLG010000167.1 GCA_022564545.1 Chloroflexota bacterium
CCTCGGCAATTCCCAGCGCCCTGCCCAGATCGCGGACTGCGCCGCGTATTCGATAGGTCGAAATCATCCCGGTGAGCACGGCGCGCTCGTAGCCCCAGCGCTCGTGGATTCGCAGGATCAGCTCTGTACGGATCTCGCGCGGAAAGTCGAGGTCGATGTCCGGCGGGGCCAGCTTCTCGCCCGCTTTCGTCTCGGGAAGGAACCGGTCGAGCCGCAAGCCGAACTGGAGGGGGTCGATGTGCGAGAGACCGGTCAGGTAGCCGATGAGCAAAGACACCGATGAGCCGCGCCCGCGCCCCGGCGGGTTCTCTTCGATGGGCAGCCCCGGCTCGACGAGCCCGAGGTCTTCCTGCACCTCGCGGGCGATCCTGATGATGTCGTAGTACTGCAGCAGGAACCCGACGAGCTGGTGCTTCTCCAGCAGGGCGAATTCCCTGTCGAGTCGCTCAACCACCTCGGGTGTAAGGCTGCCGTATCGACGCACGGCTGCCTTTTCGCAGATCTCTCGCAAATAGCTCGATTCGGTATGTCCCGGCGGCAGAAAATCGTAGGAAGGGAAGTCGTAAATCGCATCGGAGGTGATGTCGAACTGGCACCTGTCCGCAATCTTCACGGTGTTGGTTACGGCCTCCGGGTGCTCACTGAAGAGCGCGCTCATTTCGGCAGGCGATTTCAGGAAAAACTGGTCGTTGGGACGACGCTCCCGGTGAGTGGCTTCGAGCGACCTGTTGTGCTTGATGGCGACCAGCGCATCGTTGAGCCGGTGGCGGTCGCGAACGTGGTAGTGGACGTTGTTCGTGCCAACGGTCCCCACCCCGAGCTCACGGCCCAGCGCCGCCATGCCGCGGTTCCTCCCGGTGTCGCCCTTCACGAGGTTCTGCTGTAGCTCGAGGAAGAAATTGTCCCTGCCGAAAACCTCGACGTACCTGCTGGCAGCGTGCCGGGCGGCATCGATGTCGTTGGCCGCCACAAGCGAGGAAATCTCGCCCCGTCGGCATCCCGAAAGGCAAATGACACCCTCGGCGTGTTCGGCAAGCAGTGCGGGGTCGAGGTGGGGGTCGTTGCGCTCTTCGGCGTCAATGTGTGCGCGAGTTGTCAGCAGCGAGATGTTGCGATACCCGGCGGCGGTTTCGGCCAGCAGGGTTATGTGGGGCCTGTCGCCCGGATCGTGTTCGGTTTCAGGCGGTTCGCCGAGGCCGCGTGCAAGGGTTAGCTCAATGCCAATAATCGGCTTGATGCCGAGTTCTTTCGCGGCCTGGGCGAACTCCATCACGCCGCTGACGTTATCGTGATCGGTTATGGCGAGTGCGTAAATGCCCAGCTGTTTGGCGGTCAGGAGGAGGTCCCAGGCTTCGGACGCTCCCTCCTTGAATGAGTAGTTGCTATGAACATGCAACTCCGCCCACCCGCGTGCGGGGTTCCCTGCGGCAGGGGAGGGGTTGGCTGGGTCGGGGGGGTCATGCCGCTGGCCGGTGTCCTGTCCCCTCTCCCTCGCTCTGGCGTGCCCCGCGGAGCTTCCTGCGCGACCAGGTCCCGATTGGATCGGGACGCCCGGAGCTTCCGACCCTCCCTTCCTTGATGGAAGGGACCGAGGGAAGGTGAAATGCGACGCGCGACCAAGTTCGCCTCGAACGCCCGGAGCTTCCGACCCTCCCTTCCTTGATGGAAGGGACCGAGGGAAGGTGAAATGCGACGCGCGACCAAGTTCGCCTCGAACGCCCGGAGCTAAACGAGGGTCAGGGTGTGGGTCGCGTGCGTCGGGTGAGCCAGATCGCCGGGAGGCACTGGACGCATCAGGTTCAGCAGTGTTCAGCAGATCAGCTTCGTCGATTGCGCCAGTACCATTCGAGCTTGCAGAAAACCCGGCTAGCCGGTCCTCGTTGATGACCTTTTTGATTCCGCGTCCGCCCGTAACCCAGCCTGCGTGCACAGGGTTGTCGTCCAGCGGATCGACTTCATCGACTTTATCAACAGACTCCGATCTGGCAGGAATCCCGGCACGCCGGCCGGGGGAACCGTTCACCTCTCTGGCAGGCAGGGCTTTTTCTATTTCTGAGAAGTTGTCCATCCGGTTGCAGTAATCTCCTCTCCCTGCTCTGGCGTGCCCCGCGGAGCTTCCTACGGCACCGGGCGTGAGTTATTAGGTCGCGCGCGCCGCGCGAGGGCTCCACAGGATGCCCTAAACACTGGCGAACTCCCAGTCGTGGTGTCACATCGCCAGAGCCACCAGAGTCGCCAGACGATCTGCCGGATACCAGATCGCAGTTGCTCAGAGGGTGGTTGCGCGGGCCAGGTCGCTCGCTGCATATCCGTTTAGAAACCATCTCAAACCCCCTCTCCTTCGCGAGAGGGTTGGGGTGAGGGGAAAGTTGCTGAAAAAACAACACACTTTCGACGGCATATACACCACCATCGATAGCATTCCCCTCAACCGCGTCCACAAGTGGGCACCCTTCTCCCCGGGGAGAAGGAATTAACCACACCTGCCAGCGTATTTTGAGATTGTTTCTTGACAGGTTGAACCCCGAGACTTCGCGGAATCGGACTCCCCTCGTTAATTGCATGTGCTTGTATATAACCAACAGTTATGATAGATTATATCGCAGTACTATATGGTGTCGTAAACCGCTGCGTGCCGTCCTTGATACCGAGGCATCTTGTAATACATGACATATAGCAATAGGATGTCGTCTGGCCCGAATATTCCGTGAACCAAGTGTCGTGATTGCGCTCAGAGCTTCGAAATCCGTTGACGAGACCACCCGTACAGCCCGACCGCAAGGCAAGCGCGTCCGATAGTGGCGACACTGGTGGCGCCCGCTCCCGCACGGGCCAGTCCCGCTCGGCCCCGGCAGGTTCAAATCGCCACGTCGATTCGATAGTTCGCGACCGAATCAGCTCGCCCGAGCGGTCGGTGACCGCGATCGACAGCCCGACGGTGAAAAATCACCGTGCGCTAACCGGGGACCGAAATCTGGGTGCGAGATTATCCTGGGTCAGTACACCTGTATGCGGGCCGTATGACGTGATAATTGCACCCCGTTTCGTCGGGCTCTGTGGCACCGACATCCAGATATTCCGTGGCGCCTTGAGACCCCTGGCGAATATTCTTGGCCATGAAGGCGTGGGGGTTGTCGCTGAAGTCGGGGAGTTCGTCGAAGAATGGTCTCCGGGAGATCCGGTCGTTTTCAATCCGGTAAACCCGTCCGACCCGGACGAAATTCTTGGTTACAGCTTCGACGGTTTGTTCCAGGAAAAATTCCTGATTCGGAACGTCAGAACTATGAACTGGCTCATTCGATCCGTCCCCGGCGACATGCTGAGTCCTGTCGGGGCGCTTATTGAGCCGATCGCAACCGCTATCTACTCGCAAGACCTCGTGAACAGATCGTCTAACGGGCATGTTGCCGTGGTTGTCGGCGACGGACCGGTGGCCCTGATCAACTCGATTGTGCTCCGCCTCAACGGGTTTAATACGGTGTTAATGGTCCACGGTCGTTCGCCGAGGTACCGCTGGGCCGTCGATGGCGGTTATTTTGATGGTGAGGACGTGATTCTCGGACAAGGTAACGTAGCTGAGCGAATCATTAAACGTCTGGGCGATGAGCTCGTCGACGTGGTTATCGTCTGCACCCCGGGTGAAGTGGCCGAGCAGGCTTTAAAAGACGCTCTCATCTATCTGAAACCCGATGGAATAATCAACCTCGTTTCGGCTGCCACGCCTTCCGTGGTATCTCTTGAAGGACGCGACTTGGACACCACGGCCATACGCCATCGAAACTGCTGCGGCTACCCTTCGTCTGGCTATTTCGAACGGATCGAAACGCCGGACGGCAAAAGCGTTCGCGTGACGAGTCAGCGCGGGACTTCTGCCAGCCACTTGAATGCCAGCATCGAACTGCTTGGTGGCCGGTCCAGCGATTTTGATGCGCTTGTCACCGATGTCGTGGACCTGGCCGACGCCCCGGCGCTTATTTCATCTGCCGTTGCCTGGTCGTTTGGCAGGCCCAAGAGCGGCGAGGCAGAAGGTGGCAGGCCCATGAAGGCTGTGATCGAACTCAACAAGGGCGAGTTTTAGATAGCGACCCCTGAGCCCAGATGAGGCGCTCCGAACCAGTCCCTTCTCCCTCGCTCTGGCGCGCCCCGCGGAGCTTCCTGCGCGACCAAGTGCGCCTCGCACGCCCGGAGCTTCCGACCCTCCCTTCCTTGATGGAAGGGACCGAGGGAAGGTGAAATGCGACGCGCGACCAAGTGCGCCTCGCACGCCCGGAGCTAAACGGATACGGGCGTGCGGGTTCCGGGCAAGTTCTGATCTCTATCCAGCCTGGCGGTACCAGTTGTTGGTGATGAGGTCGAGGTAAACGGTTAATTGCTGGCTGTTTTCAAGTCGGATCATGTAGTAGAGCCGGGCGATTTCTTCTTCGGGTCCCCGCCACCACTCGTCGTTCACCTTCCACAGGTCGTCGACCTTGGTGACCTTCACCCACCTGCCATCGGAAACAAGCGAACTGGCCTGTCCCCTCTCCTTCGCTCTGGCGCGCCCCGCGGACCTTCCTGCGCGACCAGGTCCCGATTGGATCGGGACGCCCGGAGCTT
>JADFLG010000168.1 GCA_022564545.1 Chloroflexota bacterium
GGGACGAGTGTTTGTGTAGCCGGCGTTCCCAGGGCAATCGTGGAACCGGCTATTGTGGACAGGACGACGATATGCCAGATCTGTACCTGATCGATAAGTAAAATCGCTGCAGTTACGAGAGCCAGGAAAATGAGAAGCAGACGTTCGAGGATCAGAACACGTTTGCCGCCAACTCTGTCAATCATTACTCCGGCGTAAAGGCTGATTAGCACGACCGGAATCACACGCAAGCCTGCGGCCATGCCCATTTCGGTCTTGGAGCCGCCCTCGTCGAGAATCCACCACGACTGTGCCGCCAGCCGCATCTGCTCGCCACCGAAGCCGAGGGCGTTCGAAATGAACAGCGCCATGAAGCTGCGCGACGTGAAGAGTCGGCGCAGCGGTGAGCGGGTGTCTTCGGATCGAGATTCGGATTCGGTCGACATTCAGGCCCCGTGCCAGCACTGGGGTAGCGCGAACCGGCGAACCGGGGGACGTTATCACACCCCATAATCGGGCGTTGGAGCGACTACGGAGTTTGGTGCTGTTACTCGATGAGCCCGTCTACTGCGACTTGCGCAATCTTCGGCCCCTGCAAACCGTCATTCCGACCAGCGCGGAGGAATCTCAGGTTTACTCGCTCGCGGAGCCATTCGGAGCCTGTCTCAAAATACTCCGACCGGTGTGGTTAGTTCCTTCTCCCTGGGGAGAAGGTTAGGTTGAGGGGGAACGATTCGACGGTGATTTTGATGCTTTCGAACGAATATTGCCGGCTCAACAACATTCCCCCTCACCCCAACCCTCTCCCCGAGGAGAGGGCGTTTTTGAGGTAGCCTCCGCTGGGAGCCTGTCTCATAAGTCGGACACCCCACCGAAATACGTAATGGAAGTAAAATTTCAGTAGTTCTCCGTAATCATACACATCATTACCACCGGATTCCGTTGTGATATTCCGAGAATCGTCGCCGGGATGGCTTTATGAGACAGCCTCCTCCGGTCGAGATGACAGGCACGAAAACTATCAACGCTCGAGTCCCCCTACCTCGATGAAAAGCCCGGCCCCCGACCCGGCTGCCACTGATGCGCCCGCGCTACCTCTTCGTCCAGTTCCACGCCCCAGCCGGGTTTGGTCGGAATCTGCAGCTCGCCGCCCGTGTAGTCGAGCGGGCCGCCCGTCAGGTCGTCTTTCCACGGAACGTCGTCGATATCGGCCTCCATGATCCGGACGTTCGGCACCGTTGCGCAGAGGTGGAGCGAATGCATGGTCGACAGGTGCGAATAATAGTTGTGGGGGGCGATGTTGAGTTCGTAGCTCTCGGCCAGCATCGCCACGTCGCGTGACCGTGAGAAGCCGTTCCAGGGAACGTCGATCATCACCGTGTCCATCGAGCGGTTCTCGAAATAGGGCCGGTAGCCGCGGATACCAAACAGGTTTTCGCCCGACGTGATCGGAACAGTCGTTCCTGCTTTTACTTCGGCCAACCCGACCGGCTCGTACATATCGACTTCGACCCACATCGTGTTGAACTGCTCCATCACCATGCAGATCTGGCGGGCGGCAAGCGGCTTGAAGTGGAAGTTCAGGTCGAGAGCGATCTCTACCTCGCCTCTGGTGCCGTCTTCGAACGCACCAATGTATTTCTCGATGTGGTCGAGCGTTTCCTTAGTGACGTTCTGGTCAGTCGTCCCGGCCCCGCCGCCGAACCCGCCGACATAACTCCTGGCCGGATCACCGGGGAAGTTGATGTTCGTCTTCAGCGCCTTGAAGCCTTTTTCCCTCACCTCAGCACCGAGTTCAGTTACATCCTGAAAAGACCGCAGCGGCGGAACTCCTATCAGTTCGTAGTTGCGGACGCGCGAGCTCCCGCAGTGCGACCAGTAGACCTGCTGGCTATCGCGAGTGGGTCCGCCAAACAACGAGTAGACGGGAACTCCAAGCGCCTTGCCCTTGATGTCCCAGAGGGCGAGTTCGATGCCGGCGATTGCCTTGGAAGCGATGCCACCGGGAGACTGCCTCGCCATGCGGTACAGGTCCCAGTAGCGGGCTTCGACAGCAAGCGGGTCCTTGCCTTCGAGCAACGGCAGGAAGTCGGTTACCGCACCGACTATCGCGAAGGGATTGCGGCCATCCGACATCTCCCCGTACCCGGTGATGCCCTCGTCGGTCCGTACCGCGCAGAACTGCCACGGACGCCATCCAGCGTCAACAACGAAAGTATCGATTGCGGTGATTTTCATGTTGTGTCCTTCTGGCACCGGGCGTGCCGAGGCCGCACTTGGGTGCCCGCACGAGCTCCGCGGGGCAGACAAATTATCAATCTTCTGGCACCGGGCGGACGTTCGTCCCTGGGTGCCAAATCTACCCTCCCACTACTTCCCTCCCCAAAGGAGGGAGGACAGGTATCCGTCCTGGCGTGCCCCACCCCGACTGCAATCCGGGTGCCGGGTCGCCGGGAGTGTATGCCTGCATCGGCATGTTGCAAGAGCGACCCACCGGTTGAAGGCTAATTTTCCTCGCGGGGTTTTTTTGCGGGAACTGCCAGTACGATTGTCTTTTGGACCCGCAAGAATTTCTGTGGCGGCTCAGGCCACTTAACAAATTTGGGAGTCGAACCTTTGGTCGTAAATCCGGTAGCAACGCCCGAGAACCAGGGAGTCACGTGGGTCGAGCTGTTCTTCGACCTGATCTTCGTGTTCTCGGTGACTCAACTGGTTGGGCTGCTGCACGATGGGTTCACATGGCTCGCGGTTGGGCAGGTGGCGCTGGCGTTCTGGTTCGTATGGTTCGCCTGGGGTCAGTTCACCTGGGCGCTAAACGCCGCGAACACCCGTCACAACAAGGTGCAACGATTCACGCTCGCCGCTGCGGCGGTTGCCTTCGTCATGGCCGTGTCGATACCAGATGCGTTCCAGGACCGGGCGTTCATGTTCGCAATTACGTACGTCGGCGTGCGCCTCATGGGCATCTCAATTTTTATCGTCGCCTCCTGGCACGACCCGGTCCAGATAAAAGCGGTTCTGCGGTTCGCTTCGCTCTCGCTGCCCGGGCTCGTGCTGGTAATTGTCGGAGGCGTACTCGAAGGCGACGGGCAGTACTGGGCGTGGGGTGGGGCGATCTTGATTGACCTGGTTGCGGCAAGCCTGGCGACCGAAGCGGGTGGCTTTAAAATCAATCGAGAACACTTCAGCGAGCGACACGGTCTGTTCGTGATCATTGCGTTGGGCGAAAGCCTGATCATCGCCGCCGCCGGGGTTGCCGGGCGTGAATGGACCTCGAATCTCACCCTGTTTGCGATAGCTTCGCTGGCGCTTACGTTTGGCCTGTGGTGGAGCTATTTTGCGGGGACCAAAGACAAGCTGGACTCACTTTTCGAGTCGCTGAGTGAAAGCGCAGTGGCGAACGTGGCTCGGGATTCGTTCAGTATGATTCACTATCCGATGATGGTTGGAATAATCTTCGTTGGGGCGGTGGTAGAGGAAGGGATCGTGCACCCTGAGCAGCCATTTCACGTTGAGGCACGTATTGGGCTCGGGGTGGGGATTGCGCTGTTCGTAGTGGGCATGGGCCTGGCGCTAAAGCGAGCTGGCGGTGGCTGGCACATTACGCGAATGATCGCGACGGCGATCACAGCCGCGGTGATCGTGTATATCGCAAATGTCGATGCATACGTGACGGTCCTGATAGCTCTTACGGGACTGATAGTGCTCGGAATTACCGAGCGCTTCCAATATGAGGGTGGCGAGCTCGACATTCGAGACGAGAGTGTCGTTGAAATTTCCGGCTAGTTTTCGAACCGCTCGGGTCGATACGGCGCCAGTAGCTCAACCCGCGATCCAGTCGTGATTTCCAGCGCAGCCATTTCACCGATCATTGGCGCCAGGGTCACGCCCGAGTGGGTGTAGGTGATGTAGACGTTCGGGGCGGAGGGTAGACGACCGATCACGGGGTAGCCGTCAGATGGCATCGGCCGGAGGGCGCGCCGTACTTCCTCGACGTTCAGAGTTCCGGTGATTGGCAAATACTTGCGGGTTTCTTCGAGGAGCATTTCCGCGTCTTCGAGCGACTCGTCGGCGATCGACCCGGCGTGCGTGCCGCCGTGGATCATCACCCGCCCGTCAGTGAGTTGCCGCATGTTGAGCAGCACGCCGCCCGCATCACGCGGTGTGTGCATTGCGCAGACCCAATCGAACAGGGGCCACTCCAGCGCGTTCGTGACTACGGTTGCGCCGGGTGAACGGGCGTTTTCTATGTGAAGTCCCGCCATGCTCGCGATCTCGGGGGTGTGGGCACCTGCGGCAATCACGACCGAGTCGCAGTCGTATTCGTCTTTATCGGTCTCGACTTTAGCGATTGTATCGCCCGACCGGACCAGCCCCGTCACCCGTTCACCGGTCCGCACAGTGCCGCCAAGCTCGGTAACCCGCGCCAGGCAGGCCTGCGCGACACGCACGGGATCGACATGGCCGTCGGATTCTGTGTAGGAAACCGAGGTCGCGTCGCCGAAAATCACCCCGGGCTCCATCTCCGACGCCTCTTCAACGGGCAGCTCGCGAATCGAATAGCCCCACGCCTGTAATTCGGCCACCCGCGCCTTCAGTTCCGC
>JADFLG010000057.1 GCA_022564545.1 Chloroflexota bacterium
CAGTATTGAAATCGATATCAAGTTCAAGGTCCGCCCTGGCCCGGGCCGCGGCCTCCTCGACGTTCGTGTCGAGGAAGTCCTGCGCCCACTTCGATATCGTCGCCTCCCCACGATGCAGCTGAACGAACCCCCCGTCGGAGTCCAGGACCTGGATTCGCTGGTTGCCCCAGTCGGCGACGTAGATGTAGCCGTCGGTATCGACACAGACATCCGCGGGTGCGTCGAACTCGCCATTGCCGCGGCCCGATGAGCCGAAATTCGCCAGGAACTTGCCGTCGGCTGAGAACTTTACGATCCGGTCGTTGCCCCAGTCGGCGACGTAGACGTTGTCGGCAGCATCGACGCAAATTCCCCACGGCAGGTTCAGTTGACCATCGCCAGAACCGGGCTCGCCAAAAGTAGCCAGGTGCTTGCCGTCGCCGGTGAATTTCTGGATCCGTGCGTTCAGGTGATCGCTCACCAGCAGTTCGTCGTCCGAATTGAAAGCGATCCCGTTCGGGCCGTTCAGCTGGCCTTCTTCCGTGCCGCTTTCCCCCCATGTGTCGAGCAGCTCGCCGTCGAGTGTGCGGACCATGATCCGGTTCAGGTGCTCGTCGCTGGTGAAAAGCCGCTGCTGGCTATCGATGGCAATTCCTGCGTTCCAGATCGCCTGGCCGGTCCCGGTGCCGAACGAGCCAAAGGTGCCGAAGTATTCCTCTTCCAGGTTCATTACCATGACGCGGACACCCCGGGGGTCACTGTCCGAGCCGCGGCCAAGGACGAAGATTTTTCCGTCATCTGCCACGACGCCAGACCAGGGATAGTAGAAGCCGCGACCCTGCATTGCGGCGACGCCGATCGTGCGGTTGTACGTGAGTCGCGCTGTACGCGGCTGGGTTTCGGTGGTCATGGAGTCTTCCCCATCTGGGCTACGCTCTCTGGAATTCGGGGGTCGCGCCGACCAGTTTCAGGACGTTCGCAACCTGCTTGCGCGCGGCATCACCGTTTTCCGACCCGCTGGCTGGCGCGGCGGCCGGCTGATCGAGCTGTGCCTTTGCGAAGTCGATGAGTGCCGATCGAGTCTTATCCGAAACAACGTTTATCGAGAGTTCCTCGAGAGCGCTGCCGACCAACGCCTCGGCCGTCAGTGTCCCGCTGTTGCCCGAGAGGATCCGGTCGACTATCGTCCGGACGCCGGGGCTGTCGAGATTGCCGAGGCGTTCCGACGCGAAATTCACCCGTTCGACGAGTGCGCCCGAGTCGATCCACTCTGTGCCCCAGTGCCACCCTTCAACCGACGGCGGGTTCAGCAGCCACTGGCCCATGTATGTCGCCTGCAGGTGCGTCGGGTTCATATCGATTTTCGGCCGGTCGAACTCCCCGGTCAGCCGCAGTACACCGGCCATCAGTTCGGCCGGGCTTTTCACCCGCTGGTAACGTGCGTCCTCCGACATGAAGAAGTCGGATTTAAACAGGAACCGGAGCATCTCCGTGACGTTGTAGTCGCTCTCGAAGTAGACCTTCGAGAGCGCGTCGATGGCGGCCTGGTCGCGGGGCGGCTTGTAGGGCCATTCCGGCACCGGCGGCTCGTCGGCCACGAAGAAGCTGTACATGTGCCGCGAAAGGAAGGCTGCGGCCGCGGGCTGCTTGCAGATAATATCGACGATGTCCTCGCCGTTCAGATTGCCCCTGTGGCCGAGAAATTCCTTTTCGCCGTTGTCGTGGTCGTCCGCCTTGTACTGGAAGTGGAAAGACAGGCGGCCATAGGGCCAGACAGAGTCCCGCATCGACTTCAGCGTCATGTACTCGGTGTTGCCGATCGTCCAGCCGGTAAACGCCCGGGCCGCTTCCTTGACGTCGTGTTCGGTGTAGTTGCCGACGCCCATCGAGAAGAGCTCCAGAAGTTCACGCCCGTAGTTCTCGTTTATGGCACCGTTGTGGTTCTCGGAGTTGTCGAGCCACACGATCATCGCAGGGTCTTTCGACAACTCGATCAGCAGGTTTTTGAAGCTTCCCATGCCATGGCGCTCGAACATCCTGATCTGGTCGTGCAGCACTTTGCCGTTTGCCAGCTTGGAGTATCCGGTGGCGAACATGCCGTGCCACATGAGGCCGATCTTCTCCCGCAGCGGGGCGTCGGTAGAGACCATGCGGTACATCCAGTTTGCGCCGGCAGACTGGTTGCCCATCATTCCGGAGTATTCGGAGTGGTACCGCCGGATCAGGTTGTCGGTGAACCTGGATGGGTGGTCGACGGCGTCGAGCAGTTGTTCGACCGTTTCGTCGTAGCCCTGGTCGACGAGTTCGTCGAGCCTTTCACGAGATGTGCCGAACCCCGCCCGCCGCATCAGGTGGGCCATTAGCTGTACGTCTTTGCTCACCATCGCTTACCGCCTGATCATGTCGAACTGCTCGTAGTTGCCATCGAGGACCGTGTGCGGGTCGATACCCATCCACTGGTCCAGAAGAGTTGCGTAGGTGCCCCGGAAGTCGTTGTTAAAGCGCATGTCGCCTTCGACCTGCTCGCCCGGTTCGAGCGACGGGTATTCGCCGTAGAACCCGCCCTTTACCGAGTTGCCCAGAACGAACGCCACGCCGCCCGAGCCATGGTCGGTCCCGCTGCCATTGTCTCGAATGCGCCGGCCGAACTCGGAGAAGATCAACACGACCGCGTCGTCGCCACGGCCATGCTCTTCGAGGTCGGCTAAGAAATCATTGACTGCAGTTGAAAGTTCGTGCCAGAGCTTTGCATGGTTTTCCAGTTCTCCGGCATGGGTGTCGTAGCCGGCGTGCTGCGTGTAAAAGACACGGGTCCCGAGTTCGGCGAGCATTACCTGCGAAATATCGCGAAGGCTCTGGGCGATCGGGACTTCTGCTTCATACTCGACCGTTGACGAGTACGCCTTCGGCGCGGCCCGGAGAATGTCGGCGCCGAGATATGCGCCCATGCCCGTTTCGCCAATTGCTTGCAGCACGGCGTCTCGGGTGTCGTCGGGACCGTACATGCGGGCGAAGACATCGACTGCCAGCTCGCGGGTCATTCGGTCGGCAATATCGGGCATCAGGCCGTATGTTTCGAGGTTGCCGACTGATGCGACGGGTACCCCTTTGCAGTGGAGCGCTCTCGGCAGGCCGCGTCCGAAGTTGATGCCTGTAATGACGTTGTTTCCGTCCGGGTCCAACTCTCGAATCGTACGTCCCAGCCAGCCGCTGTCGGCAATATGGTCCGACTCGGCGGTGTGCCAGATGTCCATCGACCTGAAGTGCGAGCGATTGGGCTTTGGATAGCCGATGCCGTTGATGATAGCCATCTTGCCGGTGTCCCAGATGCTCTTCATCGGGCCCATGCTCGGGTTCAGGCCAAGGGTGCCGTCAAGGTCGAGCACATGCTCTTCGGTAAGATGTATCGCTTTTCTGGAGTCGTGGTAAATCCCGTTCGTATAGGGCACGACGGTGTTCATGGCGTCGTTCCCGCCGGATAGCTGGATAACGACCAGGGATGGCTTGCGCTCTGCGGTCACCATATTGGCGACTCCCTCTAATACAGGCAGGGGAATGGACTCGGTGGGGGCATTTTACCAACGCCACGCCTGTTTGAGAACCCACCTGACGAGTATTGGGTTGGTGATGGGCGTGTGAGGCGGGGTGATCAGGGCGCGGTGAAGGTTCGCGGGGCGGCGCTCGAGCTCCGTGCCATCGGTGGCATTTGCAGTTCTGTCGACAGCATTCCCCCTCGTGGGTGTGAGGCGCTGGCCGGTTTGGTTGGCCGAGCTGGTTGGTGGCGATTCTGAATCCCGTTCGACCCGTTCGACGGGCTCAGGGCGGGCAGGCTCAGGACAGGCCGGTTCCGAATGACAATGGATGGGGTTGACTGTGGGGGCCGGGAGGGGGGTCGTCCACCCGGGTGCCCCGATTGTGTGGGGCACCCGGGTGCAGAGGAAGGGCGCGGGACGGAGTTGGAGTTAGTGACCGGGCGTGCGAGGCGGAGCCAGATCCAATCGGGTTTCCACGGCGCACGCCCGGTTTTTTTGTTTGGCTTACTGCTCGGCGGGGTCGGAGGCTCCGATGTTGAGCTTCTCACCCGACGGGGTGGGCCTGTCGTCATCGTCGTCGTTATTCGGCGAAAACTGGACTTTGACCGGCGTGGTCGTGCCTTCTTCGTTCGGGTCGCCGTTGGCGATGGTGAAGTTGGTGTAGTCGGTACTGACCACAACGGCGGGCTTGTCGCCGTCGTCACCTGGTCCGATGTTGAGCTTCGAGTTCTCAGCGACCAGAGCGGCCTGAACCTTGACCTGGCCGCTGGTGCCTTCTTCGTTCGGGTCGCCGTTGGCGATAGTGAAGTTTGCGTATTCGGCCCCAGCGACCTTGTTGGCGTGGCCGGTACCAGTGATGTCGAAGCTGTCGCCCAAACTCGCGCTTGCGATTGAGACGAGGCTGAGGGCTGCGAGGGCAGAGATCGTTACTGCGGATGTGATTTTCTTGAGCATTTCGTTTCCCCTTTGAGTCTTGTTGTCAACTCGTTTTTTATCGTCCACACCTCGGCGGACTTGATGGACTCAACTATGCGATGGGGAGAAACGCGTGCCATCGCGGAGTCTTGTGATCTTTTGGGATTGGTTATTTTTGCCGCACATAGCAAGGTCTTGCTATGTGCGTGATTGGGCGTTCGTGTTTGGGCGTTTTTGCGCCGGGCGTGTCCCGATCGTCCCGGTTACACCGGTAAGGACACCCGGGCGCAGACGCGAGCTCTGTGGGAC
This sequence comes from Chloroflexota bacterium, assembly GCA_022564545.1. Classification (GTDB taxonomy): domain Bacteria; phylum Chloroflexota; class Dehalococcoidia; order Lucifugimonadales; family Lucifugimonadaceae; genus Lucifugimonas. The sequence continues at coordinate 4,737 of JADFLG010000057.1, forward strand.
AGCGTTAGGGCAGTGCGCTGTCGGTGGGTCTGCACCTCTTTCGAATACATTGCCCTCAACCTGACCTTCTCCTTCAGGAGAAGGAATTGGGGTGCCTACACGAGTTCAGCGGGGCATGGGGTTTAGGGGCAGCAGCCCTCGCGGGGGCGGGCCAATCAATTTTGGGGGCTTGCGCCCCGTCTATTTAGGATTGCCCGGGCGTCGTCGATGTAGAGGGTTCCGATCAATCTTCCGTCCTGGTCGGTCACGAGGACAGTCTTGAGTCCAGCTTCTCCGTAGTACTCAACGACCTCGGCCAGTTCGGTGTCGGGACGGATTGTGCTGGGACCGGGGCGCATCGCCTGTCCGGCCGTGCTGTCGGGATCGCCTCGCAGAGCGCGACCGCGGATGCGCCCGAGCACGATCCCGTCATCGGTAGTGACGATGCACACGTTGGTGCCGGCCGCCTTAAGCCGTGACCGGACCAGACCGAGTGTTTCGTCCAGGCTGCAGGTCACGTCGCCGCCCCGAACGGCGTCTCCGGCTTTGGGTATCGACGCCGTTTCGCCCTCAAGCGGTAACCCGGCGGCAGACCAGTCTTTCTTCCCCGCGACGTAGTCATATACTCTGGTAAATCCGAGCGTTTCAAGCCGCCAAGCGGCTCGTGGACTCATATCTCAGAGTCCGTCGTGTCAATAGACGATTACCGGAGCGTCTTTGTTCAGAACACCGGTTGATTCACCGTCCAGTTCATCGAGTGGAATGTTGATGGCCCCCGGCAGGTGAGCCTCTTCAAACTCAGCGGACGGCAACACTTCCACGAGCTGGGCGGAGTCCTGCTCGGCGAGCCTCTGGACTTCATGTCGGTCGATTGGAGTTGGCATAAGTATTCGATCTTATCTCACGTTTGGTAGTGCCCCTTTCATCGCCATAACGCCTGAACTGCGTCGGAGCAGGCTGTGATTGTTTCTCCGACACCTCCACCTGCCAGCGCATTCTTGGATGGTTTCCAACTATTCGGTGGCAGGACGGGTCTGGCGCATATATTTTCGCGCCGGCTCAGGGACCGGCAGGCTCGCGTTCCAGAGTGCCGGATTTGCGCATGATCGGGTAAATGAAAAATACGGCCACCATTCCCGCGATCCCCAGCGAGGCCGTGATAAACACCGCGGTCGCAGGGTCGAGGGCGCTGGCGAGCAGCCCTATCCCGAGTTGTCCAAACGGTCCGATCCCGATAAAGACGGCCACTGCCCCGAGCGCTCTGCCCCGCATCGCGGGTGAAGAAGCATAAATCATAATTGCGCTCTGCATGGTGGCGAAGCCCGACATCCCCACACCGGCGAAGAACAGCACTACCAGGGTTACCCAGTACGTATCGGACCGCGAGAACAGCACGATCGCCACGAGGAAGAGGAGCGAACCCCACATGTATATGCGCGTGTAATGGCGCGGTCGGGCGAAGATTGCGATAAGGACCGCCCCGAGAAACGCGCCAACTCCTTCGACTGACAGCATTACACCGATCAACACGTCGCTGACCATTAGCTCCTGTCGCCCCACGATCGGTTGCTGACTGAGGTATGGAAATCCGAAGACGTTGAGCACCAGGGTCACGGCAAGTGTCCCGATCATCAACTGGCTGCGTGAGATGTACCTGACGCCCTCGACTACCTGGGTTTTCGGACTCGGGATCTCTTGAAGGACCTCAGGTCGCCGGTATTTCAGCGTCAGCGAAATCAGCGCCCCAATTGAATACAGGGCGACTCCCAAAAGGAATCCGCCCTGCGCACCTATGGTGACGAGGAACAATCCGCCGATAAACGGACCCAGAATTCGGAAGAGTGAATTCGTGGTCTGTTCGAGCGAGATCGCTCGTCCGATCGAGCTGCGACCCACGACTTCAGCGATCATTGTCCGCCGCACCGGGAACTCGCTGGCCATGACGGCCCCGATTAAAAAGCTTCCGGCTGCAAGGTGCCAGTATTCGAGGGAGCCGGTGATGATGAGTGTTGCGAGCGCAGCAGAGACAGCAGCCTGCAGACCCAGTCCTGCGGTCATCAAATACTTGCGGTTAATTCGTTCCGCGATAACGCTCATCCCGAACCCGAAGAGCATGGGAATGAAGCGAAGGAAAAACGTGAACGAGACGAGGAACGGGGAATCGGTGAGTTCGAGTGCCAGCAGCGCGATGACGAGCATTTCAAGCCACATCATCGTGCCGGTCACCCAGCCAACCGCCCAGAGCCTGATGAACTGAGGATTACGCAGGAGTTTTGGTTGGCGGTTTGACTGCAATGGATGCGTGCGTGCAGGTTGGCGGAAAGTGCTGGCCGACAGGCACTGGTTGGGCTCAGGATGTTTTTCTGCCGGTTCGGCTAATCCCCGGGCTCAGGACGATCAGCGTTCAGAGTAACGACAGACGCAGCGCAATAGAAGCCCGCCGCCGGCTGAAAAAAACCACTGTCAACATCTACAACAGCCGGGCCTGCGGGCCGCGGGCGGTCCGTATTAATTCGTGCGCAATATCCTGAGTACGGGCCTGTTAATCACGGCATATTCGCTTATTTGTGATATAATTCACAATAGGTTCACGCATCACGAATATTAGTGGAATTAGGAGAGAGTAAGCAGCGGATTCCGATCCAAAAAACCGGGCAGGTTGCACCGGACGAATCCGCAGAAAGGGCTGAATGAAGATGCTACCCCGGACAAGGATAACTCGCTACGTGGGCATTGCGATTTCAGTACTGGGTATGGTGGTCATTGCACTGGGTGTGTTCTTTGTCACAGAGGGATTTGCGGCAAAGAGCGAAGTGCAGGCTGCACTGGCTGAAGAGCAGGTGACAGTGACGATTGATGAAGTGAAAGTCCCGGTCGCTGACCAGGAAACCGCCATGGCAATGGCAGACGTAATCAAGGGTCACACCCTGGGCAGGTACGGTCCCTGGCAGGACATGGAGCGCGACGACCCCAACAGGGCCACGATGCTCGACGGACTGGCTCTTCGGAACTCTCTCACGCTGGCTCGAATGGCACTTGATGTCAGCGACCTGGTAACGGGACTCGGTGCGGCACTGGCACTGATCGGTGCGGGATTCACGGCAACCGGTGCGGTCATTGTCGGGCTCACCGGCAAGGCCGCCAGGGAAGAGGCAATAGCGACTGATGGGCCAATCAAGTTGACACCCGGATACGCACAGGCAGCGTAGCGGCTCTGGAATTCCACAGAGCTCAAAAACAAACCTGCTAAAAAACCAACGGGCCGCCCCTCCAGATTTGAGGAGGGGCGGTTCGGGTTTAATGGGCGGATCAGCCACCTGACGGGATCAGGTGCGAGCTTTCTGAAGGCAGGTGACGCGTCGTTTGATTTGAGGGGATTCCCTGTTTTGGTGACCGATTGCCACGTCGTCGTACTCCTGGCGATGACACCCTGGGCTACCGGGTGCCCCTTTCATCGCCATAATGCCTTAACCGCGTCGGAGCAGGTTGTGATCGTTTCTTCGGCGGCCCCGGCGGCCATCTGAGTCGTGGTGACTTCATAGCCGCCTTCCTCGTAGGCGTCGGCCATCGGCATGTAACCGAGACTGCCGTTTGTGTAGCCGCTGAAAAGGGTTTGGCTGGCAGGCGAGGATTCTTTTACGGCTACACCAATTTCGGAGAAGGCTTCGACCGGAATTGCCACCGGGGCGGCGTTGGGGTGCAGGCGTGCGCTCCGGCGCGCGCGCCAGGGCATGTTTGGAGCGATATTTGTCCGAGTCTGGCGGGGCATGCGCGGGTTTTGGCGCCGATTAAACCGAAAACCCGCCGCCAACTAAAGAGTCGGTCCGGCGGGCCTGGTGCCCGGCAATTACCAGTGCGGGCAGTTCGTCTTACTGTTCGGCGGGGTCGGAGGCTCCGATGTTGAGCTTCTCACCATTGCGGGTGGTCCTGTCGTTGTCCTGATCGTCGTCAACCGGTGAAGACTGAACCCTGGCCTGATCGGTCGTTCCTTCTTCATTCGGGTCGCCATTGGCGATTGTGAAGTTGGTGTAGTCGGTGCTGACCACAACCGAGAGCTTGTCGTTGTCGTCGCCGGCTCCGATGTTGAGCGTTGGGTTCTCGACTACCAGTGCGGGCTGAACCCTGACCTGGCCGGTCGTGCCTTCTTCGTTCGGGTCGCCGTTGGCGATGGTGAAGTTGGCGTAATCGTTTCCGGCTGCACCGGCGATGGCAACCAGGCTGAGCGCTGCGAGGGCCGATATCGTTACTGCGGATGTGACTTTCTTGAGCATTTCGTTTCTCCTGTGAGTCTTTTTGCTGACTCGTTTTTTGTGGTCCACACCTCGGCGGACTTGATGGACTCAACTATGCGATGGGGAGAAACGCCTGCCATCGCGGAGTCTTGTGATCTTTTGGAAACCGGGTAATTTGCCGCGCATAGCAAGGTCTTGCCATGGGCGAGTTTGGAGGAGAGAAAACGGGTGGATTACTGGAGGTCGTGTCCAGTTGCGTAGACGGCGGCCTGGGCCCGGTTTGCGCTGCCGGTTTTGGAGAAGATGTTGGCCACGTGCCGTATGACGGTGTTCTGGCTGATGAACAGCGCTTCGGCGATTTCTCGATTGGACTTGCCGACTGCGAGTTCTTTGAGGACTTCAACTTCGCGGTCAGTGAGGCCGTCCGGATGTTGGGTCGCGTTGCCTGGCACGTTCGAACGCAAACTCGTCAGTTGGTCTACAAGCGGCCTGATTTCGTACCGCTCGGCGATCTGCACACCTTCGCCGATAAGGGTTAGTGCACGAGGTATGTCCCACCGCTCGTCTATCAACAGTTTCGCAAGGTCGTGACAGGTCCACGCGTGATCGTAAACCAAGCCGTTCTCAGAACAGAATTTGTGCGCTGATTCGAAGTGGCCCAGGGCTTCGTCCGGCATTCCTGCGGTTACGGCGAGCCGACCATGAAACCTATCCGTAGACCCACCTTGATTAAGCCTCAGCAAGCCCACCGGGTAATCGTACTGTCGGAGTAGATCCAACGCGATTTTTGACGTTTCAGTGTCGTTTCGGACGATCGCAATGATCCCGGCTACGGATACACGAGTAAGGAGATCAGTCCGTTGGGCCAGTGCCGGATGATTTGCCACATCCTCTGGAATGGTGCTCCACAGTTCACCGGCCGGTACATCGTCGATAAAGCTGGCATCACCGGTGATCCCCAGCAACCCTGAGATGCCGCTTTGCCATGAATTCGACCAATGTGGGTCCGACTGCTGATCAACCCCCGAAACTCGGGACTTGACCAGCGCGCGCGCCCGCGCATAGGCTGCTTTAGCGGGGTCGGTCTGACCAGTTGTAAAGTAGATCTGCGCTTGCGCCATGTGAGACCCGAACGGTCGATTCCACAATTTAAACCCCAGCGCATCTTCTCGCGCCAGGCACTCGTCCCACCTGCCCTGTAAACGCATCAACAAAGCCAGTTCCATTGATGCCTGGGCTGCCCTCATTGGATTTCTGGCCTTTATCGCGATCTCTTCAGATCGTCTGAATTCTCTTAAACCACCGTCTATGTCGCCCTGGTGATAAAAAGCCTCGCCGAGCCATATCCGACAGTGAACTTCTAGTTCGAAGTCCTGTCCTGGCGGCATGACATCAAGGGCTTTTTCGCTCAACTCTTGCACCTTGCGCCAGTCCATCGGAGACACCATTGCCCAGCGCCCGTAGGCCCATGACTCCGCTCTTTTGGAGCCTGCCGCACGCGCCGCCGCGATCGCGTCCTGAAACGCCTGCTCTGCGACACCGAATTCCCACAGCTCATGTGCTCTTGCTGCCCCCAGTCTGCTCAGGAGGAGCGAAAAGGTTTCCGTGTCAGACGTCGCGACCTCTATCCCCCTTTCGAGCAATTTCGTCATACCCTCCCGTCCATACTGGGGCAGCGGGACAGATAAGATGTCGAGCGCCTGAGTAGCCATGCCAACATCGAGGTATTTCTCAAAAGCCCGCCGTGTCGGCTCAAAGGCTTCCGGTATCCGGCCCAGCGCAAACAGTGCGCGTGCCCGACCGTCGAGCGCCCTGGCCAATAACGCTTGCTCTTCGGCCGTATCTTCAAGAATTTCCACCGCTGCGCCGAAATGGTCGGCAGCTTCGTCATATGCGTAGGCGTTACTGGCGACTCGTCCTGCCCGTATGCACGCTGCTGCGACCAACTCCGCATCGGCAACGGAATCTGCCTGGCGGTAGTGGTAAGCGATCCGCGCCGCGTAGTTGGTGTCGCTGGTGCCAAACAGTTCATCCATCGACGCGGCGATGCGCGAGTGCAAACGCACGCGCCTGCTTAGTCTCAGGTCGGATTCGAGGGTTTGGCGAAAAAGATCGTGATCGAAAATGAACCGGTCGGCCGCTACCTGCGATTCGTTGATAATCCCGGCTGAAATCGCTTCGTCGAGTCGTTCGAGCAACTGGTCTTCGTCGCTTTCCGGGAATAGCGATACGAGCACTTGAAGATCGAACTCCCTGCCCACTACGGCGGCGCTTCGCAGTACAAGCACGCAATCCTCGGATAAATCGTCGATACGCCGTCCGATGATGTCTTTTACACCGGCGGGAATCCCGATGTCCCAATCAGCGGTGTCCGCGAATGCCTGCTCATTTAGCTTGCCGCGGTTGCCCAGCAGCTGAATCGCGTTGTGGGCAAAAAACGGACTGCCTTCTGAATGCGAGTGGACGGCATCGACAAGTGCTTCAGGAGGGGCGGCTCCGCCGAATCCAAGAACAAGTTGTCGAATGTCATCCCTGGATAACGGACTCATCCGCACATCGGAAAACCCCGGCGTGCGCGCAAGTTCGGCGATCGATTCGGAAAGGGCGCTTCCCCTGCGGGATTCAGCTTCGCGATATGTGCCAATGATCAGGACCTGCGAAGACTGAAGTTCGTGAGAAACGAACTCGAGCAGTTTCAGCGACGAGGTGTCGGCCCAGTGAAGGTTGTCGATCGCTATTACCAGGGGTGTGTTCTGGCTTACCGCTCTCAACACGGAAGTTACCGAGTCGAACAGACGGAACTGGGCGGTGGAATCAGCCGAAGAAACCGATTCATCGAGGCCGGTGGAACCATCTTCGTCTGGTATCAGCCCCGCCAGGTCAGTCGGATCGGCCCCAGAAGACCCCACGAGTTCTTTATCGATCACACCTGATTCGGATAGAGACCTGAATATCTGGACCCATGGCCACAGCGGTGGGGCGCCGGCATGCTCGTGCGCTCGACCCCAGTGAACCTGCGCACCGCGTTTTCGGGCCGACTCGGCAAAATGCTCAACCAGGGTTGTTTTGCCCATGCCAGCGTCGCCGGAAACTACGACTGTAGCACCGCTTCCGTCGAGCATGGAATTGAAAGCTTCGGTAAGCGCGCTGAACTCCAGGCTTCGGCCTACAAATACTGAACGCTGTCCCGATCGTGAAATCAACTGCATGGCCCCTGACGAAATGGACTCGTACGCATGATAAAGCGTTTAGCGCCGGGCGTGCGAGGCGCATTTGGACGCCAGGCGCGAGCTCGGGGCGGAAGTACTCGCGGGCGCGGGCCGGTCAGTTTTGAGAGCCTGCGCTTTGACGGTTGAGGATTGACCGGGCGTCGTCGATGTAGAGGGTTCCGATCAATCTTCCGTCCTGGTCGGTTACGAGGACTGTCTTGAGTCCGGATTCACCATAGTAGGCAACGACCTCGGCCAGGTTGTTGTCTGGACGGATTGTGCTGGGACCGGGGCGCATCGCCTGTTCGGCTGTGCTCTCGGGGTCACCTCGCAGGGCGCGACCGCGGATGCGCCCGAGCACGATTCCGTCGTCGGTGGTGACGATGCACACGTTGGTGTCGGCCGCCTTTACCCGTGACTGCACCTGACCGAGTGTTTCGTCCAGGCGGCAAATCACGTCACCACCCCGAACGGCGTCTCCGGCTCTGGGCATCGACGCCGTTTCGCCCTCAAGCGGGAGTCCCGCGGCAGACCAGTCTTTCTTCCCCGCAACGTAGTCGTACACCCTGGCAAAACCGAGCGTTTCAAGCCGCCAAGCGGCCCGTGGACTCATGTCTCAGAGTCCGTCGTGTCAATAGACGATTACCGGAGCGTCTTTGTTCAGAACGCCGGCCGATTCGGCGTCCAGTTCACCGAGTGGAATGTTGATGGCTCCCGGCAGGTGAGCCTCTTCGAATTCAGCAGACGGCAACACTTCCACAAGCTGGCCGGAGTCGTGCTCGACGAGGCGCTGGACTTCGTGTCGGTCGATTGGTGTCGGCATGGGTGTTTGATCTTATCTCACGTTGGGTTGTGCCTCTTTTATCGCCATAACGCCTGGACGGCGTCGGAGCAGGCTGTGATTGTTTCTTCGGCGGCCCCGGCGGCCATCGGAGTCGTGGTGACTTCGTAGCCGCCTTCCTCATAGGCGTCGGCCACCGGCATGTAACCGAGGCTGCCATTGGTGTATCCGCTGAACAGGGTCTGCCGGGCGGGCGAAGAATCTTTCACAGCTACACCAATTTCGGAGAAGGCTTCGACCGGGATTGCCACCAGGGCGGCGGGGCCGATTCGCATTGCCTGGATTCGCATTGAGATGGGGCCATCGGCGGTCCGCTTCGCATTGCCGAGCACAAAGCTCGAGCGCTTGGCGTTTTTGACCGCTTCCTTTATTTCGGCTTCGGAGCCGGTTTTACGAGTGGCGTTCAGGGTTTCGACAACCCGGTCGAAGCCCGCCTGGGCTTCCTCGATTGACGGAAAGTTTCCGACGGGCAATTTCACCGTGGTGTTGACGACCCGCAGTGTGTCGTCGGGTTCGCCATCGGGATCGTCTTCATACATGCCCAGGTCGGCACCGGACGGTACGACTTCTACCAGTCGTTCTTTTCGAGGCACCGGATCGATCTCCAGCCGTATGCGTGCTGCTTCGAGTCCAAGCCGGGTCCCCAGCCACTTTGCGACCTCAACTTCACCAATGAAGCCGTGAGTAGGTCCGCAGTTACCGGCAGCTCCCTGGAGAAACAGGCAGAGCCCGCCCACGTGCTGCTCGACAACCCTGCGTGCCGTGCCCGGATAATCGGGAGAAAGCAGCCTGTTGGCCGGACCGAGGATTGTCGGGTGGCAGGCGTAGTTCAGCAGCGTTGCGATCGGGCTGCCGATAGTGTCGTTGATCGCCACGATTCCCACTTCGCGATCGACAAAGCCGTCCCAGTTGCGCCCGGTGAAAAGCGTGCCATCGGGCAGGGCAGGCCGTCGGTTTATGTTAATCGAGCTTGTTCCCCTGCCGATCCCGACGTGTGCTGGTTTCGCAGCCCAACGTGCCGTGTTGAGGGCTTCGGCGACCCGTGAGGGTAGCGAATCCCAGTACGGACCGACCATCTCCATACCTTCATCGAGCCATGAACCGCGGTTGACCGGGCCAGAGTGGGTGTGTGTCGCAGAGAGCCGGAGGTTCTCGGGCTTGATGCCCGCGACCGCTTCCACCTCAGCCCGAATGGCAGCGTCATCTTCGTTGGTCAATATGCCGATGTCCAGATCGACAATTGCCAGCTCGAGGTCGCCGTCGGTCACGTAGAGCGCGGTCGCGTAGAAGGGCATATCGACGCCCTCGGCGCGCTGGTGGGTTGCGGCTCCCCAACCGGCATGGGCAATCCCGACGGGGGGTGTTATATCGGTTCGTCCGGCTCCGGCCTTAAGCATGGTTTTTCGGTCCAGTGGGAATTGTTGGGTGTTGGGTCGGTGTTTGGTCTTGCCGGGGCAATTTATCACCGAGATTGATTATCCGGACGGTCAACTCCCTGAATACTTGCGTCCCGGGATTTCGAGAAGTCGTGGGGCTACCAGTTATTTCGTCAGGAATAACTGGTCTTGAGCCAGTTTTGTACGGTATTGGGTCGCCGAATAGTAGCTATCCACGAGGCATATCGTTGCGGTTTCCGTTCTTAGGGTAGAATGCCGTTCGCATCAGGCGCTGCTCAAGGTTTTGGACCGTGCATATGGGTATTTCAAAACGGCTCGCGTCCCTCACGCTGATGGGTATCTTGGCGGTTGGGGTTCTGGCGGCTTGTACATCGGACGGTAGCTCCGAAGTAATTTCAACGACGTCGCCGGAAGCAGTCTCAGAAACGTCGGCCACTACATCTGCGGCCCTTGCGGCATCAACACCGGTCCCACCAACCCTGGCTCCTATTGCGCCAACCCCAACTTCGACCCCTGTACCCCCGACCCCGACTCCTGTACCGCCAACTTCAACGCCGATCCCCGCACCGTCAGCGAATTTCGAAATTGATGTGAATTTCGGTCAGGCACCGCTGACAGTGACTCTGACCGACACCTCAACCGGGTCTGTGGACAGCCGCGAATGGACCGTTGGTGAGCAGACTGATGAAGGGATCTCGATCACGCTGGTGTTTGAGAACGCCGGCGTCCTGGACGTGACACTGATCGTTTCGGGCCCCGGTGGAACTGATGAGCACGCGGTGACAGGTGCAATCGTGGTACTGCCCGGGCCGATCGCGTCTATCGAAACAACAGCATTAGCGATAATCGTTGAAGCGGGAGCCGAAGGGGAGATCGAGCTTGTAGCTTTCGACCAGTTCGGCAACCGGATCGATTCGGCGGACCTAGCATGGCTGGAATGGTCTTCGGCGGACGACAGAGTTGAGTTCACTGGCCCCGGCGTTTTTACCACGTCTACTGTTGCCGGCGAGTACCCGGACAACATCGCGATTCGCGGAACACTTGATGGCAAGGAATACAGTCTCATAGTGCACGTGGCGGTGTTGCCGGGAAGCCTGGACTCAGTCGTGGTCTCACCACCTCAGATTGTGGTTGAGGCCGGAGGTGTGGTGGACGTCAAATTGACCGCGGTCGATCAATTTGGCAACGTGGTGTCGGTGACGATAGACGGCGCCTCAACAGAAGGCGTCGGCGTGTTTAGCTCGAACGAAAAATTTGTTGCGTCGACTATCGCCGGGGTGAGCTCTCAGGTCGTGATCGCAAGTGTGAGCGATGGCGCGGTAGACGTGGAGGTCGTAGTTGACGTTGAGATACTTCCGAGCACGATCGCCGCGATAAAGATTCTCGAAATGCCCGCATATGCGACACCTGAATCGACGGTGGATTACAGGCTGGCTCCCACAGATGCGTTTGGCAATGCGATACGCGACGCGACGATATCGATCGACCTGTCGGCAGGGACCCCGCTCGAATCAGCCGACCCCCTACGACCGCGCTTCTTCGCCCCGGCCACCGCGGCAATAGTCGATATTTCAGTGACTGCCGAGGCCGGTGGCCGAACCAGCAGTGCGACGGCGCAGCTGATGGTCGGTGAACCTGGCACCGCATTTTTGCGCCTGCTGTATGGTGCCACCCCAATCAAAGATCTTGGTTGGAAAGGGATTAATGGCCAGTCCATCGGGTTCGACGGACAGGGGGTTTTCATTCCAGACTCCTGGCAACAGCACGCTGCGGATTTCTGGATACCGGGTGCAGGAGTTCTTGTGTTTTCGGGTCTCAAACTCTCTCAAGATTATTCTATTTGGGCATGGGCTGATTCCGGAGAGGGTCTGACTTTTTCGGACGGTCCGCCCAGTGAAGTGAGACTCAGTCCTGAAAAGCCGGTGGCCATGGTGGGCGGTAGTGTTGTTTTTCTTATGCAGTTGAATGAGCCGGTAGGCGCGGCCTCGCTACAGGCCCAATTTTATACCAGCGCGGGCCTCACGCCAGGTAGTGCAGTGCTGGACGCCGGTCAAGTTCGTTTTTCCTGGACGCCTGCCCCTCGTGCTCAGGCGTATTTTGTGAACCTCAGTGAATATCGTCCCGATGGTCTCGACTATACCGTTATTTCGGCAACGGGAGTGTCGGTCACTGATCCAAACTGGACCTGGGACGCCGTACCTAACACGGCATCCGGGGATTACTACAACTTTTTTGTCACTGCGATGGATTCTGGCGGCAAGGAAATCTGATATTTGAAGACCGGCTCCGACACTTTTTGGGTACCGTGGGAATTCAAGGTCAAGTAAGTTTTCAGATTTCTGGAGATATAAAAGAAGAAAATAAGATTGAAGAAATTTCTGAACAAGATATAAAAACAGTTATGGAAAAAACAGGAACAAATGAAGAAGAAGCAAAAAAAACCTTGGAAAAAAAAGGTGATTTGGCACAGACAATTCTTGAGCTAAGTAAATGAAAGTTCAGATAAATATA
>JADFLG010000058.1 GCA_022564545.1 Chloroflexota bacterium
GAGGTGTCGGCCGGTTTGGACAACCTGGATACAGACGGCCGAAGGCAACTGGTCGAATTGTTGATCGAGCAGATCGATCTCGAACCAGATGACAAAGTACGTATTCACCTCGTTATTCCACCGAATCCGTCGAACATGAAGGGTTCCGCTAAATTGCGACACCGCCATCCTGAGCTTGTCGAAGGGTCACGCACGGCCCCAAACACAAAAATTCCCCCGCGCCAACGCTTCACCCGGCCCGTCGAATTCGTCCGCTACGACCTCAAAACCCCACTCTGGGGCAAACAGGCCGAAATCCTTCGAGAAATCGCCTCGGAAAAACGCGTCGCGGTCCGCTCCTGCAACGGATCCGGCAAGACATTCGTCGCCGCTACCGCAGTCATCTGGTGGCTCATGGCCCACGCCCACACCTCAGCCATGGTCGTCACCACTGCCCCAACCCAGCACCAGGTCCGTGACCTCCTATGGCGAGAAATCAGGAATCTCTATTTCCGCAATGCCGCCCTGATAGGTGGCAAAATCGGGCGCACAACGCTCGAGCTCAGCCCGCGCCACTTCGCGACAGGGCTCTCAACCGATTCGCCAGAAAGGTTCCAGGGCTTCCACGAGACGAACATCCTGTTCGTCGTAGATGAAGCCTCGGGCGTTCATGAGGAGGTATTCGAGGCGATCGAGGGCTCCATGACCTCGCGCAGGGTCAGACTGCTGCTGATCGGCAATCCCACGTCCCTTTCTGGAACCTTTTACAGGGCATTCCACCAGAATCGGGCGCAGTACAAAACAATCCACATCTCGGCATTCGACACCCCAAACCTTCAGCTAAGGCCTCCCTTCCTTGATGGAAGGGACCGAGGGAAGGTGAAATGCGACGCGCGACCAAGTGCGGCCTCGGCACGCCCGGAGCTAACGCAAGATCGCAGCGAGGGGCCAGGTGATCCGATCACCCACGGCCCCAAACGCAGGGGTGGGTCGGACCTGCCGGTTGAGGACAATACCGACGCTGAGACACTCAGCAACCGTGCCCAGGGCACATCGCGTGAGGTGAGGCCCGCAACCAACCGGGTAGTAGACCCTTCATCTCCACAAAGAAACGGTCAAAAACCACCGGAAAACTTCGGATACGCGCCTGAAACGGCCCGGGTTATCCAGAGACAAGAAGGATGGAATAAGACCGTCATACCGGGCATCGTCACACCCGAATGGGTCGACGACGCCAGAATGACGTGGGGCGTCAACTCCACTCAATACCAGGTGAGAGTCCTCGGGGAGTTTCCAACTCAATCCGACGACACGCTAATACCACTCACCCACATAGAAGCCGCAATCAGCAGCCAGTCTGGCCTTGCGCCAGCTCATCGAGCCATCGCATCGCAAGTTCCGACCCCGTCGGACGATGCTGCGCGTCCTGGGTCCGGTCCCCCTTCCTTCGGGAAGGGGTTAGGGGAAGGGTCGATTGCCGCTGCAATTTGCTCACGCCAGTCATCTGGCAAGTCCGCCTCGGACGCCCGGAGCCTAACGCAAGACGCACGCGACCGCACAAAACCCATTCAAATAGGAGTCGACGTCGCACGCTTCGGGACCGACCGCACCGTAATCTGCGTCCGGCAGGGCAACCACGTCATAGCCCTCGACCAACACCAGAAGCTCGACACCATGCGCACGACCGGGCTCATCGTCAAAGCCATTGCCGAATACAACCCACAGGCCGTCCGCATTGACGAAATAGGCGTCGGAGCAGGCGTCGTCGACCGGCTCCATGAACTCAACTACTCGATGGTCGAAGGCGTAAACGTCGGCAATCGGGCCACCGACCCCGAACACTTCTTCAACCTCCGGTCCGAACTCTACGACGGCCTCAGGGCACGCTTCGAAGAACAAACGATAGAAATCCCCCACGATGAAGACCTCATCGGGCAACTCGCGTCCATCCGGATCGAATACACATCACGGGGACAACTCAAGGTCGAACCAAAAGAAACCATGCGCCGACGCTCACTGCCATCACCCGACAAGGCCGACGCACTCCTCCTGGCCTTCGCCCCAACACCCCCGGCAACCCCCTACCGCCTCTGGACCTGATAAGACCCCCTATCCCCGAGAAGAATGACCTGAAAAATCCCCTCTCCCGGGCAGGGAGACGGGTGCCCTCTGGGCGCGGGTGTGGGTTGAAAATCGCCCTGCCGCAAATCACCCGGAGCCCGGCTCCGCCCTGGCGCCCCCGCGTCGTCCCTACCCGTACACCGGCAAATCTACCGGCAACCGCGCGGGCCTTTCGCACGTCGTCGTCAGCTCAATCCGCCTGCACGAATCGGCGCTCCGGCCGAACGCATGCATGATCTCTGGCACCCCCACCCCGGTGCCCTGGTTCCAGGTCTCAAGTTGGACCGGTTCCCGGGACCGCGTCACGCCGGCAGTGCCACATTCAACAAATCTTGACATTTGATTGGTAGGCTGACGACTTGCGGGTGCGACTGTTCTCGTCAGTCGAGCAATCTGCTCGACACCGGAGGCCTACTTGAAGAAGCGATCTGTGCTGCTGATAATTGCCGTGGCGGCCATCTTCGGGGTGATTGGCGGCGCTGCTGCCGTGGCAAGTGCCGATCATGGGCACACCGGCAGTTCGTCCGCATTTTTCGACCGTATCGCCGAGCTTCTCGGCGTTGCTCCGGAAGATGTCTCCTCCGCCATCGCCCAGGCCCGTGATGAAGCCCGTGCAACGCACTTCGCCGCGAAGCTTGACGAAGCAGTCGAAGCCGGGGTGATCACCCGCGAAGAAGCCGACGCCATTGCTGCCTGGGCCTCGGGCAAGCCTGACGCCCTGAAAGCCATCAGGCATCATGGTCTGAAATCCGCCGTCAAGGCCGACGAGGTCGAACAGTTCCTTGCCGGCCTGGTCGAGCAGGAACTGATCACGCAGGCCGAGTCCGGCGAGATATCCACCTGGATCCAGAACCGCCCGCCCGCCGCCGAATCGCTGCGGGAGTGGCGCATCGAGCAGTTCAAGAACGGCGATTACCCGTTCCACCACGGTCGGCACGGCTACGGAAGGTGTGAGTTCGATAAATCGAAGTCCCACGGTGACGGTGGCTCGACCGCCAACGATGTTATAAATCCCGAACCTGTTTGAACAGCGCCCCTCGAAGCCAGTGCGACGACTCTCGCCCCCGCTGCGCGTCCTGCCCCGGACCTTGCTCAAAGAACGACCATTGCATCAGGTTCAACTCCGTCGCGCCACAGTTCGCAAGACTCAGGTCGCGGCGCTTGTGGATGGGATTAATGACTTCGCCATTTCCCGGCGCTACCGCCACGCAGAACTGGTCCGGCCCGTCTGCTCCAACACGAATGGACCCGTCTGCAAAAATGTCAAACCTCTGGAGCGGTGAGTCTGTGCACTCACGCAGGTAAAGCGGAGAGCCCTGCACAGGCTCGTCCGGCTGCAGGCACAGGCTGTACTCCTCCATGTAAAGCTGCCCGGTTAGCGGCCGGTGAGTGAACTGCTCATCCCGGTTGTCGGTCGGCTTGCAGGTATGCGCCTGGAGAGGCTGCTGCAACTGGACTCCCGAGCCGAACCCCACCACATCAATGCAGTAGTGATCTGGATCATCCAGAGGGTCCACCAGACGAATCAGGATATTCGCCTGGACTGCCGGACCGTCAGGCCTGGCAACTTCTTCTGCCCCACCCCCGCACCCCACGATCAGGATGAGCAAGATACTCGCAGCTACTTTACGCACCGGCACCGATCCACGCATGAAGTCTCCCGTTGCAGCAGGGCCGCCTCGATAACCCCGGCCAATTGAACTTTTTTCGCCAGCCGTTCTTCGCCCAGGGCAAATTCACGCCCACGCTAAATAACTCCCCGCTTACTGTCCCTACCCGTACACCCGAGATTCACCGGCAACGGCGCAGGCCTTTCGCACATCGTCGTCAGCTCAATCCGCCGGCACGAATCGGCGCTCCGGCCGAGAGCACGCATGATCTCCAGTATGTGCAACGCAAGCGCGCCACCCACCCTGTGCGGCTCGCCGACACTAAGAAACTATCCCAAAACACATTAACAGGCGAAGTGAAATTCCTTCTCCTTGGGGAGAGGGGGTTTTGGGATAGTTGCTGAGCCCCTGGCCGCAAATAAAAAGGAGTGGCAACCGGTCAATCGGTTACCACTCCCAAAACGATACTTTGTCGGGTCAAACGAGCCGGTTTTTATCTGGTTATCGCTTTGCGTAGCCGCCGTCTCTTACAACGTTTTCGGCCAGGATTTTTAAGTGCCTACTGAAGGCTACCGGCACGGTGATCCCTGCCACCGCCCACGGCTGTGCGCCGTGACGGCTCGATACAGCCCACGTGCATTACCCATCCCATGGTCCAGTAAGTCATTTCCGGTCTGCCCCTCGATCCAGCGGGTTTGATCCGTACTCCGATAGTAAGCACTCTATCTGAATAGCTGAATCATTTCAAATGACTTTATTGCCAATAACTTCTCGTTCGAGTTTGGTGCCGGCCGATCGTTTACTTCCCTCTCGCGAAAGCACGATTATTCAATCCTGGTTTCAAATGGCCGCGAGCCCGGGAATTTGCCACATGCGAAAGTTTGCATTTGCAAGTATTTGCGAATAATGTTTCGGCTCAGCCGGTGGGGTTCCGATTAATTCGCTCGACCAGTTGAGCTGTGAATTTTTGGGAATCGTCGGGGCGAATCCCGTCGTCGTTATGGCTGGAGCCCCTGTGAATTGGCCCCTTTTTGGGCCGGGGCCGGAGACAATAATTGCCCTCTGAAATCGGAATAGCCCTTCTCGGGACCGGTCTTGGTCTTGGCCTTCGCCACGGCATCGACTGGGACCACATTGCAGCAATTTCCGATGTGGCTGGATCACAGAAGAACCGCCGGCGCAGCATGTGGATGGGCACGCTGTATGCGCTCGGCCACGCAGCGGTTGTGGTGGCCCTGGGACTCGTCGCGATCTGGCTCGGGACCCTGCTCCCCGACTGGGTAGACGGCTATATGGAAATTGCGGTCGGCATCACCCTGTTGTTGCTGGGGGCGTGGCTAATCTGGACGATGGCCAGGAATCGGGGGCGACTCGTACTTCGCAGTCGCTGGATGCTTCTCTTCGATGCGGCAAAAGTGGGCTACCGCAAGGTGCTCGGAAAACCGGCGCTGGCGCCCGAAGATCAAAAAAACCGCGAGTACGGTTCGGGCGCTTCGGTATCGATCGGCGTCATACACGGCTTCGGGGCGGAAACCGGCAGCCAGGCGCTACTGCTGGCAGCAGCGGCCGGTGCGACATCGGCACTTACCGGCAGCATCCTGCTGATTGCATTCGTCGTCGGGCTGATGGTGTCGAACACGCTGATCACAATTGCTGCTACTGCCGGGTTGATCGGCACCGACCGCCACCATGCCATCTACACAGTCCTCGGGATAGTCGTCGCGGTATTCAGCATGGTCCTCGGCTGGATGTTCGTGTCGGGGACAGCCGGAGACCTGCCGGCCTTGTTCATCTAGCGCCAACGTTCTTCGTCAGTCGCCGGCGTGCGAGGCGCACCCGGGCGATCGCGCGAACTCCGCGGTGCCCGCCGGAGCGAGGGTACCGGCGATCGGGTGCCTGCCGCGGCTCATGCTGGGCAGGCGTAAACTCCCGCTCGCACATCGAAATCCCAAAACCCCTCCAGAGTTCTCAACCCATCCCACCGGACTGCACATAATGTCGAAACAGTACAAAGCCGCAATTGTTGGTTGCGGTTCAATTGGTCAGGCACACATGCAGGGTTACCAGCGGCTCGACAATGTCGATGTCGTTGCCGTTGCCGACCCACTTGAGCCGGCCCGCACCATGTACATGAACGACTATGACATTCCACACGGCTACGCCACGGTCGCGGAAATGCTTGAAATGGCCCGGCCCGAAATCGTCAGCGTATGTGTGTGGCACCTTCTCCACGACACCGTAACCGCCGAGGTCGCGGCCGGCCCATCGGTGAAAGGCATTATTTGCGAAAAGCCGATGGCCATTGGAATGGGCCGGGCCGACGCCATGGTCGACGTTTGCGAGGCCAACGGCGTCAAGTTGGTCATTTCCCACCAGCGCCGGTTCACGCCGGGATGGGAGAGAGCCAAAGAGCTGGTCGAAGACGGCGCCATCGGCATTCCCCTGCGCGCCGACCTCCGGGTGAAGGAAGGTCTGGCCAACTGGGGCACGCACTCGATCGACGGTGCGCGGTTCGTCCTCGGGGATCCCGTAGCAGAGTGGGTGATGGGCGCTGTCGAACGAAGGACGGATAAATTCGAGCGAGACACTGCGATTGAAGATGCCTGTATGGGCCTTATCCACTTCGGTGGCAGTCTGCAGTTCTTCATCCAGTCCGACCTGTGGGACCGGAACAGCCTGGCCGGAAAGTTCTTCATCCGGGGCACCGAGGGAATGCTTCACGTGCAAGAAACAGTCCTGAAACTCTTCAATGCCGAAACAGGAGGCTGGAAGGATGTCGACCTTGCCCTTCAAGAGGGCGATCAGGCCATCGGTGGCAACATGAATGCCGCACAGACGGTTGAACTCATCGACTGGATCGAGGGCGGGCCGGAAAGCCGCAGTTCGGGGCGAATAGCGCGCGACACGGTCGAGGTCATGATGGCGATGTACGAGTCGGCCCGCCAAAACAGAGTCGTCCACCTGCCGATGCAGGAAAAGGAATACCCCCTCGATCTGATGATCGACGAGGGCAAGCTCCCCGTAGAACACGAAGGCCGATATGATATCCGCGGCTTCCTCGACCGATCGAACATCGACGAATCCCGGTACCGGCAGCTCCGCGACGATGGCCTGCCGCACCACCAGGCCATGCGCACTGTCCACCAGGAAATGGACAGATAGGCGATCGAGCCGGCCTTTGCCAGCTGGCAAAAGGGGAACCTGTCCCGGTTGTTGTTGTGTGCAATAAATGCGACACAACAAGCCATCTTCCCGATCTCTGCGGAGCGACCCCTGCACTGCCACACCGCACCGCTGCTGCTGCCGCTTGCCGCTGCCGCTGTCGTCTTGAACTTGCCCCGCCCCGAGTCCCGATGCAATCGGTAAATGGGATTCAGGACGGTAGCCGACGCGGGAAGATCCCGTCGAATCGGCCATTTCTGACCCTGCATCATCTGCTACGTTTTGGCGCCGGAACGTAATTCGGCGCTACGAACCGGCCTGCGCCCTTCCGCAGGGGTCGGGAAGAGGGCGAGGCGCTGGCCGGGAAGATGACCGCCTGCCCTGGCGTGCCCCGCAGGGCCTCCGAAAGCCCCCCAGTCTTGTTACTGCGGTACCGGCACGGTGTCCTGGTTACCGGCAACCGCCAACTCTTCATCTGAGAAATTCTGATCTTCGTCCGTTTCTAATTCGATCCGCGTAATTTCGATCGACATTTTTACGATGGACTGGTCGATGGTCTCGCCCCCTGACTGCGCGGAGAACAGGAGGCTCACACCCGAATCGGCGTCGGTCAGCTGACTCAAGTCCAGAATCTGCACGCGTTCGAATTGGGGTAAGTCATCGAGCAGTCTGATATATCCGAGCAGCATCGAGTACTCAGTGGCTTCAGCCTCCACCAGCACGATCATGCCGTCGTCGTCGACGACGGTCACGCGAATATCCGACTGTGCCGCGGCGGCAATCACCGACATCGTTGTAGCGAACCCGGCGGCACGGTCCTGGATCAGATCGTTCGCTGCGATCAGACGTTCCGTCCGGAGTCGCGCTTCGTCCAGCAGAATTCGGGCTTCGCGAACCTTTTCGAGTTCCACGCTCCGCGACGCGTTCTGATTTTCGAGTATCGCCAGCCGGTACTCGGCCCGCGCAACTGAATCAGACTGTTCTGTAATCGCCTGGGACAGACCAAGAACCCCTAATCCCAGGACCAGCGCCGCCGCTAATTTGAGCGCTGCCCGCCAGGGAAGGGGCCTGGGCCGGTAGTTCGCGGGCCGATAGTCGAACTTCGGGGTCGGCAGCAGAGGCACCGGCGTACGCTGCCAGAACCGTTTGCCCGAAACGATTACGAGCCCGACGTTCGCCGCGTACCTGTCGAAGGAAAATTCGTCGGGTGCCCGGAGCGTCTGCGGCAGTTCGGAGCGGACGAACGGGAGCCTTTCCAGGGCTTCATCGACGGCATCTTTTGCCTGCTCCGCCTGTCCGGTCACGAATATATCGACATTCGTCTCAAGCGGATCGTCTGGGAATATCGAGTCGTAGAAAGCTATTGCACGCGATATCTGGGTCGTAATCAGGTTGACCCATTTCGCCTGGTTCATGTACGGGTCGATTCCAACTTCACGGATCACTTCGGGAAGACCGTTGCTGATAACGGCGGTAACCAACGTGTTCGCTTCAAAGTCGAGAACGACAGCGGCGCGGCTGTTTACCGCAGCGGCCAGGGCGAGAATCTTGGGCTGCACCCCTGCAAACCTTGCGCCGAACTCGGAGACGGTCCGGAGGTTCCGGCGAATGACATGCTTGTACAACGCAAGTGCATACACATCGTACGGCTCGCCATCTGGCTCGGGCTCAAGTTCCAAATCGAGATTCTCGAGTCCGAGTTCTTCTGTTCCGTCGGGAGTTGGAGTGGTCGGGTTATCGGCCTCATCCTGGGGCGGTGAATCGAACGGCTCGCCTTCAACACCGTCGTCATCATCCCCGCCTTCGGCTTCATTTTCATCCAGTTCTTCTTCATCTGGCTCGATGAAGTCGAGCGCCTCGGCATCCCACTCGATCTGCATCTCGTCGGTGCGGATCGACATCGATTCCGTGCTGGCAGCGATTATCGCCTCGGCAATCTCCTGGTCGTCGCCAACATAAACGGTCAGGCGGCGTTGAACCAGGTTTCGACCGGTAATCGCGATCGCCACTTTCTGTCCTCTGAGTTTGCCGTTACGGGTGACCTGGCTGAGGACTTCACTGAGCGCTTCGATGAAAGTCTGCTCATCGACGATCAATCCGTCCTGGACCACACCGTTTGGCAAATCGGTCTCCGCCCACGCCCTTACCCGGTTACCGCGGGCAGTAAGCACCCGGATCAACTCGTCGGCGATGGTGACCGTGACCAGCGCGCCGAACGGAGACGCGGCGGTCCGACCTACGGCGTTTATGCTTTCTCTGACGACCGTCAGGGTATTCGGGCCAACCATCCCGAAGGGTCCGTTGTCTTGCCGTTCTGCGGGAAGCCCGGTCGAGACCGGGTCGACCGACTCGAACATTACAGACGTGAGGAACGATCCGATTTTTTTGCTGGATCGCGAAAGAATTCCGCGGTCCGAATCCTCGGGGGCGCCCTTGGGTGCGCGGCGCTGCCACCGGTTGGAAATCACGGTCGCACTCCACCTTCAGCGGCAGTGTCGATAGAAAACACATTAACCTTCTCGTCGTCGCCCGATAGCTGGTCACCGTAGCTCTCGGGAAGCGAGTAAAAGACACCCTGGAGGGTGACTAAGAATCCGACCTGCTCGGCCGTCATGTTCGAGCCTGTGATTTCGAACGCTGCAAATTCGTCTGTCTCGAGAACTGCAAGAAACCTCCCAATTTCGTCGAGCTCACCGGTCGCCCGCAGCATCAAAGGCGTGATCGTGTACTTGTCATCTGCCAGCTCCACAATGTCGTCGTCGGCGGTGCCAGTTTCGAGAACCGCAAGCCCGGCCTCAAACGCGGCGTCCAGCACGCGTCCGACCAGAACTGAGTCCGGAGATCGTCCGGTCCGTGCGTCAAGGGTCACCTGGTATGCGACATCCCATCCTTCGGCCTGGCGTGACAGTGTCTCGGGCCGTGGCGCGGGCTGGTTGAACAGCGTCAGAAGCAACTGCGATCTCGATTCAAGTTTTCGTTCCGTCTGGACGCCCTGGAACCACAGGAATCCCATGACTAAAAAAACAAGACCAAAAAGCGGGATAAACACCACTTCCCGCTTCAGCAGTAGTCCGATCAGGCGTGCGTTCTCCAACACCCGCTGACCGGCGCTCACTTCGAAATCGTCCCCGGCATCTTCGTAGTCGTCGAGGCTTCGTCCATCGTTACGGCTCATTCTGCTAGTCATGCGCTAAGATTCGACCCATGAAATTACCTGAACTCCGCTGGCGGTGACGTGGGCTACGACAGTCACCGTTTTGCCGTTGTGGGTTGCCGTAATCGTGAAGCTCCTGACCACCGTTATCGGCGCCGTGTCACCAGTTGCCGCTGTGGTTTCCTGTCCGTTAGAGTTCAGGTCTTCCTCTACTCGAATGCCGCTGCTGGCGAAATACGTATTCGGCAGCAAAGTGGCTGTCATGTCGAACGAGAGGCTGACGGTCGACGAGGGCGAGACCGTTATGCCGGTAATGTTCCATGTCCATTCCCACAGGTTGTTGATCACATCGTGGTTCCGATTTGGATCGGCGGTAGATATACCCGTTGACGTGCCGCTGATGTGGTCGAACAAGGTCGACGTCCAGTGCTTCACGAACTCGAGCGTGTAGGTGTCGTCGTCATCGGTGTTCGTGATATCGATCGTGTACGTGTAGATTTGTGGTGAACCGGCGACGACTTCCGTCGGGGTGACGCTGGTCGAAACCGTAAGGTCGTTGATCTCGGTGACGCGAAGCGAACCCGATAGCGGGGCATCGACGTTTCCGATGTTGTCGACTCGCACGGTTCCACGTGTCCAGTACTGGCCGTCGTCCTCATCTACCGACATCTGCCACGAAATGCTGGTCGTGCCGCCAAATCCGGTAACGCTCGCCGGGGTGACGAGATTCCATCGCCACCTACCGGCCTGGTAAACCGGGTCCTGTGTCGTGGCACCCGTAGTCGTTCCGGTCAGGTAGGCCGGGTTAAAAGAACCGTGGGGATCGGCCTCGAACCGCGTCACGTCATGCGCCTCGATGTCGTCGTTAGTCAGCGTGAGGGTGTAGGTGATCGTCGTTAGAGTTTCTTCCGGAATCATATTCGGCGTGACCAGCAGGCTCGCGGTCATCCCGTTATCGGCCGGGGGGTCGGACGACGCAACGATGGTCACGCTGGCGCTGCCACTCTGAAAACCGAGTATGTAGGTGGTTTCCGGCGGCGACCCGGTCATTTCGTCGTGCACGGTGGGGTCGTATCGAAGCCGCCACAGAGCGTGTTCTGCCGCAGAGCGAGCATCGACAGATGCGGACGGCCCGACCGAACTGATCAGCGTGCCTGACGACGCTATTTGCAGCGCGGGGACAGCGAGTGAAGATCCCACCACCAGTCCTATCAGGGCCAATGCGAGTGTGGAAAATCCGCGTTGCCCGGCAGCGCGCTGAGGAATGGCGACTCCATTCGTAACACCCGCAGGTCTCGGTCTTACCGGTTTAACGAAATATCTGAACAGGTCGAGAACAATCATCAACCGGCCCCCAGTGCCACGTTCAGTGCGATGCTGTCATTGATATCCGCTCGTTCCGGAGAGGTGATGTCATATGAAATCGTTACAAGATCGCCAGCGCGCGAAAATGTCAGACTGCTGACGTTGTCGGCTACGGATATCGCAACTGTGTCGCACGTCCGGCGCATCTCTCCGGCCACCAGCGCATAGTCGCAGACATGTGCTCCACCCGCATCAGTCCAGGTGAACTGTGCGGTCGGCTGTGCGCCACCACCATCGGGAATGTCAGTGGCCGTTGCCAGGTGGATGTCCCTGACCAGCCATGTTGTCGATGTCGATGTGGCAACGGCAACGACGAGAATTGAGCGATTCCGAGCGTTCAGTTCCCAGCCCAGTGCGAGCATGTTCACCACAAGGACCCCAAGCACGGCCATGAACCCCAAGGAAATGGCGAACTCAAGCAAAAGCACGCCGCGCTGTCCAGAGCGGCGCTTCCTGTCTTTCGTCGTCATTCCGCCAGCATTCATCTGCTTACCTTCACGGTCGAAGTGGTGTAAACGACTTCACCAGCCTTTGTGACGGTGACGGTCACAGTCTGGATATTCTCATCGCCACCCGTGATCGCAGAAGTGGTGTTTGCCACTGCGAATCCAGCAGGGGCGGAAACTGCCGGGTAGGTGCCCGGAGTCAGCACAAATGTTGCGGTCCGGATTACTTCTATCTGGGATGTGGCAAGCCACTCGGCCGTAGCTGTATCTTCCACAAACGAAGATATCCGCGAGGCCGTTGAGAATGCTGAAACCACTGCGAGCATCGCAGTGCCCACGATCGCCACCGCCAGCATCGTTTCGATCATCAGGAACCCACGCTGGGACCTGGCTCCATCGACGTGTATATCATCAGGTTTTGAGCGACTTGGCAGCAGCATAGAGTTGATTCTCCACTAAGGTGACATGAACGACGTGTTCACCTCTCAGGAGCGTGCTCATTCCATAGTGGATGAGCAGGGATTGTCTCTTGAATGCCCCGGGTGGGGGTTTGGTTTGCCAGCCGAGAGAAGAGGCCCGGACACTACTGGGTGAAACTGCCCAGGATCGAATACATCGGCATGATCACGGCCATCGCGATAAACCCGACCGCCAGGGCGACTGCAATCGTCGCCAGAGGTTCGATCAGCCCCACCATGCTCTTTACCCGTTCACTCGAATCCTTCTGGTAAAACTCCGACATTCTGCGAAGGTTCTCGTCGAGTGTGCCCGTGTCTTCCGCCACTTTGAGCGTCTGGATGAAGGTCGGTGGGAACAGGCCGGTCTTTTCGAGCGGCCGTGCCAGCCCGTTGCCTGCGATCAACCCCAACCTGGCGTTGCTGAGCGCTTCCCTGATGATCAGGTTCCCCGCAGTTTCCTGCGCTACTTCCATCGCCTCGGGCAACGGGAGCCCCACTTCGGAAAGCGAGGCCAGCGCGCCCGCCGAACGAGCCAAGTCTGCCCCAATGATGATGGGCCCCAGCATCGGCACTTTCAGCATCATCGAATGAATGAATCTCGATCCCCGCCTCGTCTTACCGAGCTTCACGCCGCCAACTATTGTTCCGACGCCGATTCCGACGATGTAGATCGGATATTTCAGAATGAAATCGGAAAGGGAAATCAATATCTTCGTCGGCAGTGGCAAATCTGCGTCCATTGTTTCGAAAAGACCAATCATTTGCGGAAGTGAAACAGTGAGCAGCATTATCACTATGCCGATACCCACAAACACGATCATCATCGGGTAGATCATGGCCCGCTTCGCCTGGGCCATTGCTGACTGGGCAGAATCCAGGAAATCGGCTGCCTGGTTCAACGCCCGGGTCAGAGGTGCGCCACGGTCGGCGCTCGAAACGGTGCGGACATATATGTGCGGAAACACTTTTGGCTGCGAATTCATCGATTCGGCAATGGTCACTCCGGCGTTCAGGTCCTCCTTCAACTTGAAAATTACGTCGGCGAACGGTGTATTGGCACGTTGTTCCAGCAGCAGTTTGAGCGCGGAATCAATCCCGATGCCGGCATCGATAAGCGTGGAAAGCTCCCGCGAAAATGAAATTAGCTCGGCGCGCTTGATCTTCTTGCTGCCAATCTCGATGCTGTTTATTCGCTCCCACAGCGATTTCTGCGGCTGCCTGCTTTTCGATCTGGTTTGCCGCCGGTTTTTGGCTGTTCGGCTCTTTCGTATTACTGTGGTCATAGCGCATATACACTCCGCATAATTTCAAATGGCGTCGTTATTCCGGCCTTGACCTTCTCAACGCCATCTTCCTTGATCGACAGGAACCCGCTATTCCGGGCCTCGGTCATCAACTCCTTGTTCGAAGCGCGCTGCATAACGAGTTGCCGAAACTCTTCGGACGCCGAAAGCACCTCGTACAGCCCGATGCGGCCGCGGAAGCCGGTAAACCCACAGAAGTAACAACCGTCACCCATGGGTATCGGATTCGCGGGATCAAACCCCAACTGCACTGCGGCCCCGGCTTCATCGCCCTCCGGGACCTTGTTGGTAACACAGTGCTCGCAGATCCTGCGGACCATGCGCTGTGAAACAACGCCCAGCAGGGCAGAGGAAAGCAGGAACGGTTCGACGCCGAGGTCGACCAGGCGTGAAACGGCGCGGACCGCGTCGTTCGCGTGCACTGATGACATAACGAGGTGGCCTGTCAGCGCGGCCTGCACCGCGATTCGAGCCGTCTCAGCGTCCCGAATCTCGCCGATAAGCACCACGTCGGGGTCGAGTCGGAGCACCGCCCTCAACGAAATTGGGAACGTCAGGCCAGCCTTCTCGTTGATCTGAATCGAGTTGATCCCCGGGAAGCGGTACTCGACAGGGTCTTCGATGGTGATGATGTTGAGCCGCCGGGAATCGATTTCGTTCAGCCCGGCATACAGCGTGGTCGTTTTACCCGCGCCGGTCGGTCCAGAGACGAGGATGATGCCGTACGGCGCCCGGATCAGCTTTCTGAGTGCACCGCTTGAGCTGTCAGAAAGTCCCAGGTCGGCCAGCGAGAACAACTTCAGGCTCTTGTTCAATATCCGCAAAACCGCCATTTCCCCGTGTACCGTGTCGGTCGTTGCGGCACGCACTTCCAGTTCATTCTCTTCAATTTTCACGGCGAAGTGGCCGTCCTGGGGACGTTTCCGCTCGGCGATGTCCATGCCCGACATGATTTTCAAGCGGGAGATGACTGCGTTGTGGGCAGCCATCGGCAGGTAGCCGACCTCCTGCAAAAATCCGTCGACCCTGAACCGCACACGCACGCGCGATTCCATTGGTTCGATGTGTATGTCTGTAGCGCGCGCTTTCACCGCCTGTGAAATAAGGCTGTCGATCGCCCGGATAACCGGTGAATCGTCGGCATTCTCGGCATCGCCAGTGCCGACCACCAGTGCAATCTGCCGGATGCCGTCACGGGCGTCGTAAGGGGCGGCGAACTCGTCGTCCATGGCCGACGATATTGATTCGGGCATGGTCGCCGAATAGTGAATGTCAATTGCGTTCAGAACATCGGCCGGCGCACCCTTGACGGGCGTCACCTCCAGGCCGGCACGAAGCTCAAGCGTCTGGATGGCCCGGTAGTCCTGCGGATCGGCCATGACAAGCAGCAGCTTGCCATCGATCACGCGGGCCGGAAACGACAGATATTTGCGGGCCAGTTCTTCAGGGAGCAGCTTTGTGGCCGCTTCGCCGGATCCGAGAGTAGTCCAGTCGAAATCCTCGACTGGCGGTTGCGTCAGAAGGACGAGTTCGGGCTCATGGGAGCCGCCCTGTTCTCCTGATTGGCCGGGGTGGCCGGACTGACCAGGCTGGTCAGGCTGATCGGCGGGGACTAATTCATCCGGTTTGCCGAGCGGTTGGACCATCGCTAGGCGACCATGCTGAGGACTGGTTCAGGCCGCTCGAGACTGATCCACGAGTTCTGAATGCCGAACCGCACCGCATGCGCCCTGTCATGTGCGCCAAGCTTCGCCAGGATATTCGTCATGTGGTTCTTGACGGTGCGCTCCGAAATGTACAGCAGATCGGCGATTTCCTTGTTGGCGTTGCCGTCGGCCACGCGAGAGAGGATAGTCAGCTCACGCTCAGTGAGCGGACATACGGTCGTTTCAGTTTTCGCCGCACCGCGTGACTGTCGCTGGAACTCCGCTATCAGGTCTGTGAGCAGGTAAGGACGCTCGGCAACGTCGCGGTGTATGGGCAGTTCACCTGCGAGCACTTCTATGATTGTCCCCCGGATCTGTCTCGCTGGCGACGTCCTTGAAATGCATGCGCGGGCGCCAGAGCCCACTGCGTATCCGACACGTCCGTCGTCCAGTAAGTCGAACAGGGCAATGAACGGAGTTGGCTCTGGCCCTGCGCTGAGAGCACGGATGAGATCGGTCGTCGTTGGTCCGGGGACCGTCATGTTGATGATTACGATGCCGGGCTTAACAGAACCGAGACTCGCAATGGCCGATTGTGCCGAATCGATTCGGGTTATCTGATCGATACGTGGATCGATCGCGAGCTCGAACTGCGCACTGTCCCAGAACCGCTGGTCCGAGTCGACGATCAAAAGGCGTGTGGGTGCCATCAAGTAATTCTCCGAATCTGGCCGAATCTGGTGCCGTCGCAGCATCGAGTGTTTCGTTCATCGGTTGCCGCCTGAATCGAGTTTGCTCCTGCGGAGGAATTCAGGACAGTGAGACGGGAGTGCTCCCAGGGTGGGCCACGGTTTTGTCCGGAGTTCCAATCGTGTGCGTCAGGTGTGCCCGGATGGCTCACCCGCCGGGCTACCAGGTGGCTAAACATCGGGGTCGCGCAGTAGATAAAAGGCTCACTTTCCCTGCTCTCGCGTGCGTCCGTAACAGCGCTGCAATAACCGGCATTGCCCGATAGTCCTAAGACCTATGGGTCATATGGACGGTGCGGCTCACCAGAGGGGGTCATAACTTGGATACATGGCTCACTGAGCCGGGTTGAGATTCACTTTTTTTGGAGGAAATTCCAATGACTTCTAGTACACGCAAAGAGCGAGGTTTCACCCTCGTAGAGCTCCTGGTTGTGATCGGCATCATCGCCGCCCTCGCAGCCGTCGTTATTCCTAACGTCAGCCAGTTCGTGGGCAGCGGACAAACCGCAGCGAACCAGACGGAACACGTAACTGTCCAGGCTGCTCTGGACCTTTCCACAGCAGAGGGCAACGTTCCCCTCGCCGCCCAACTGGCGACGACCAATATGGTCACTACAGACCCGCCTCTGTCGCCCGTCTACATGCGCCTTGGCACCACGGTGTGCTCATACGCATGGGATGTCGCCACTACGACAGTGGTACAGAGTGCTTGCCCGTAAAAGGTCCCTCAACCCATGGGCTCTAACAGAGTCTGTATCGCCGGGGGGTGTTCGCACTCCCCGGCGATAGCGTTTAAAAAACAGTCGCAGGCCTTCGCCGAGGGA
>JADFLG010000059.1 GCA_022564545.1 Chloroflexota bacterium
CTAGTCGTAATCGACGAAGTGCGAACCCTTGAACCAATCGTTCAGCATGATGCTGTGCTCCTGGATAACAGCGCGTACCCGGTCGTCGTTCCACCCACGAACGCCCATCCAACGAAGCAAGATTCGCAGGTCCGGCGCCTTCGGATCGTCCGGTTGGGTGAGCAGCTCGGCCTTCAGGTCTGGTGTGCCCGTTACGTAGTCGGGCACAGGGCACCGGTCTTCGATTAACTCGCGTGCCCCCGCGACATCACCGCCGTTGATGCGAAGCATCCGCTCCAGCCATGTGTCGAACTCCCACGCAACGGCCATCGACCACAATTCGTCGGTCTCTCTCCCGCGCTTTGTGCCGGGCAACACTCCGATGACGCTGGTCAGCAGCCCCGGCCCTTCACCGAATCCTTCTGGGAACTGGAGGTCGCCAATCGTATCGAGCGTGGCTGCGTAGGCCGCCGAGACGAACTCGACATACAACGGCCTGAAATCTGCTTCGGGTAGCTCGACTTCGTACTCGTACTCGGGCGAGGGCTTCTCGAAGTCCCAGACCAGGAACGCGAACTCAAGCGACGACGGGACCGGTGGCTTCGGCCGCCAGTTCAGCGCATCCAGTAGTTCAGCTTCTCGTCCCATTCTTGGTTCCCCCTACGTTGGGGTCGTTACATTGAGAGTATCGTACCGCCGAGCGCCGGTTGGTGGTGGACATTCCCCTCTCCCTAACAGGGAGAGGGTGTGGGTGAAACCTTCAGATGCAAAGACTGACCGCTAATCAAACTTCAACCCACCCTCGCGCCCAGAGGGCACCCGCCTCCCTGCGCAGGGAGGGAGGACGGGCCACTCCCCTCTCCTTGGGAGGGAGGATGTTGGCACCTACGAAACAGTCGGTCTCGTACCGGTCCAGGGCCGTGCCTGTTCGAACGCCCTGCTCGCCCTGAACACCGTGGCGTCGTCGTCGTATCCGCCGACGATCTGCAGGCCCACCGGCATGCCGTTATCGCCAAAGCCGCAGGGAATTGAAGCGGCAGGGTTGAACGACGAATTGAAGATCATCGTGAAGGGTATGGCACCGTAACTGATCCCTGCCATTTCGCCTTGAATTGCGCCGGGGCCGATTTCCTCCGGGGGTTGCAGGTGCGGCCAGGCGGTGGCGGCGTTGGTCGGGGCGAGGATCAGGTCGTACTCATCAAAAAGCTGGTGCAACTGTAACTGGAGGTTCTGAACGTTGCGCAGGGCGACGGCGACATCTGCGCCGGAGAGGGTCCTGCCGTGTTCGATCATCTCCAGCGTGTAGGGCATCAGGTCTTCGGGCCGTTCATCGGCCAGGTGTCCGTACATGGCGACCTGACCGGCAGTCCACAGCGTCCACCATGCTTCCTTCGGAATCGGGTCGAACCTGATGTCAATCGGCTCGACATTCGCGCCCAGTTCACCGAACGCCGGCCACGAATCCTCGACCGCCGCGGCAACGTCAGCGTTCACGTCCGAGATACCGAGTGTCATCGTCGTGCCAATGCGCATTCCGGCAATGCCGTCTTCAAGCCGGGCGAGATAATCGGGGACCGGTGTTTTCACCGAACCGGGATCACGCGGGTCGAAGCCCGACAGGGCCTGGCTCAGAACCGCCGAGTCGCGGACGTCGTTGGACATGGGGCCGCTGGTCCCGGCCGAGTTGTAGGCCGGTTTAGCCTGGCCGCCAAAGCGTGGAATCCGTCCATGTGTCGGCTTGTGACCGTAGATCCCACAGAACGAAGCCGGCAGCCTGACCGACCCGCCGCCATCCGAGCCGGTGCCAATCGAGCACATGCCCGATGCGATAGCTGCCGCCGTTCCCCCGCTCGAACCGCCGGGCATCCGGGCGGTGTCCCAGGGGTTGTTACAGGTGGGAGCCACGTTCGAGAACGTCTCTTCCCGGTTGCCGAACTCGGGTGTGTTGGTCTTGCCAAGAATTACCGCGCCGGTCGCCCTGAGCCGCTCGACAACCACGGAGTCGTAGTCGGGGACCCAGTCCTTGAAGAACGTGCTGCCAAGTGTAGTGCGGAGGCCTTCTGTCACCTCGAGGTCTTTCACAACCAGCGGGACGCCATGCAAAACACCGGCTTCGTCGCCCGCGGCCAGCCGCTCGTCTGCCTGTCGCGCCGAGGACAGTGCGCCTTCTTGATCGAGGGTAATGAAGGCATGAAGTTGGGGTTCAAGCTCGGCGATTCGGCGGAGGGACGCCTCGGTCATTTCAACCGAAGATATCTCCCCGTCGACGATCATTTGCCTTTGCCTGTGGGCCGGCAGGAACATTAGTTCGCGGTCGTTCATGGCGTCTCTGCTCCCAGCTCTGTCACGACGAATCGAGGGCCTGCTCCAGATCTTGAAGCTCTTTGTTCAATCGCCTGCGCATGAACGGCTTTGCCATCCAGCCAGTTATCACAAACATGACCGCGGTGAACATGCTGTCAGATCGGGCATCCATAGCTAAAGAAATGTCTGTCGACCTGCCATCGGCCGATTCAACGAGGTCGTAGTCAGCAGTGATCGGATACGGGCCTTCAACGGTGTTGACGCCGAAGTTTTTCCCGGGCTCAGAAGATGTAACTTCAAAAATTATCTCGTTCGTCTTCCGACCGTACTCGTAGTCGATTCGGTACTTCGATCCCACGACTTGCGGGGTCCCACTGTCGATCCAATTTCCCGGTTTGTTCACATCTTTCATCCAGAGATGCAATGTCGCCGGATCGACCATAAAATCCCATACCGTCATTGCAGGTTTATCGATCGTTCCCGATCCACTCGCAACTATGTTCACCATCGCGGCTCTCCGATTTTCGTGTGCGCCAACTGAAGCTCCAACCTGTCAAACCAGCCGCCTGCTCTCGACCTCTCAGAAAACGTGCCCCCGGCACTCAGTCCATTGCGGCCCCGCCGTTTACGTTGATTGCCTGGCCGGTGATCTCGGACGACTCGTCCGATGCCAGGAACGCAACCGTCTTGCCGATGTCTTCGGGCGTCTGCGGACGACCCAGTGGCATCGTCGCCTTTACCTGGTCGAGAAAAATCTCGTGCGGAGTCATCTCTGCATAATCGGGGTTCAACTCCTTGTGATTGATCGCAATAGCCTCCCACATCGGAGTCCAGAGCCTGCCCGGGCAAACGGCGTTTACGTTGATATTGAACGGTCCGAGCTCGATCGCCAGCAGGTGGGTGAACTGGATTGCCGCCGCCTTCGACACAAGATACGGCTGCTGGGCGGTGCCACGGCCCTTATCGCCGATGCCGCGGGGCTTGCGTCCGCCGTGTGAGGCGATTATCACGATCTTGCCCTGCTCGCGGTCCTTCATATGCTCCTTGACAGCCTCCGTGGTGTTGGTCAGGCCCATCACGTTCACTGAAAACGTCATGTCCCAGTCCTGCCTCGTGAAGTCGAACCGCTCAGCGAAACCGGGACCGCCGATCACCCCCGCGTTTGGCACGCAGATATCGATTCCGCCCAGTTCAGAAATTGTGCGACCGGCAAAATGCTCGAGTGAATCGGGGTCCGTAACGTCGACCGCACCGGCGATCGCCTTTCCGCCATTCGCGTTGATCGCGTCTGCCGTCTCCTGCGCCGCGGCTCCATCGAGGTCGCAAACGGCAACAGCCGCGCCCCTGCTCACGAGGACATTAGCTATGCCCGCTCCGATGCCGCGACCTGCGCCGGTAATCACTGCGACCCTGTCGTGAAGTTGCCCCGCCATCGCGTTTGCCATGTGTCCAGTACTCCCTGCGAGCATCGTGCCAGCGATTGAGATCGTGATCGGCAAATAATAGACCCCTGAATATCGCGCCGCTGTCAATCTCGTCGCCAAACTGTAGACTTGAATAATTGCGTCCGCAGTTTGCGGGCGTGTTTTTTTGTGTAGACGCACCAGCCCGGTGCGGACTGCAGGAGCAACACAATTGGTCAAGCGCACCCTCTCCGGCACGAGTCTCGAAACCCTCGTTTCACTATCGAAGCGACGCGGGTTCGTATTCCAGAGTTCCGAGATATACGGCGGACTCTCCAGCGTCTGGGACTACGGCCCCGTTGGCGTCGAACTGAAGCGCAACGTGAAAGACGCGTGGTGGAGGTCGATGGTGCGCGAACGCGACGACGTTGTCGGCATGGACGCATCGATCCTTATGCACCCCGACGTCTGGGTCGCTTCGGGCCACCTGGAAAGCTTCACCGATCCGCTTGTCGAGTGCGTTGAGTGCCACAGAAGGTACCGTGCGGACCAGCTTGAAAGTGACGTCTGTCCGAACTGCGGCGGTGCGTTCGGCGAGCCGCGCCAGTTCAACCTGATGTTCAAGACCTTCATGGGTGCCCTTGAAGAGGCAGCAAATACCGTCTATCTCCGTCCCGAAACCGCACAGGCGATGTTCGTGAACTTCGAAAACGTGCAAACGACCTCCCGGAAGAAGATCCCGTTCGGCATTGCCCAGATCGGGAAGTCGTTCCGCAACGAAATCACTCCCGGAAACTTCTTTTTCCGCACTCGTGAATTTGAGCAGATGGAAATGGAATACTTCTGCGAGCCGGGCACCGACGACGAGTGGTACGACTACTGGATCAATTTCTCGATGAACTGGTTCAAGTCGCACGGCATACGGAGTGAGAAGCTGACGCTTCGCCACCACGATCCAGACGAGTTGCCACACTACTCGAAGGCATCTGCCGATATCGATTACGAGTTCCCGTGGGGCTGGGATGAACTCGAGACGATCTCGAACCGGACTGATTTCGACCTCAAGGCACACGCCAGGAAAACTGGCAAGGATATTTCGTACTTCGACGATCAGCAGAAAAAACGTTACGTACCGTTCGTCGTCGAGCCGGCAATGGGCGCCGACAGATCGGTGCTGGCGTTCCTCGCCGATGCATACGACGAAGAAGGCGAAGGCAAGCAACGGCGCGTGGTGCTGCGGTTCCACCCCGACATCGCTCCGTTCCAGATCGCCGTGCTCCCGCTGTCGCGAAACGACAGGTTGGTGCCAACGGCACGACGCGTTTATGGCGTTCTACGTTCTCATTTCAACACGCAATATGACGATTCACAGAGCATCGGACGCCGGTACCGCCGACAGGACGAGATCGGCACGCCGCTTTGTGTGACGGTCGACTTCGAGACGGTCGACGAAGACGACGCCGTGACTATTCGCAACAGGGACACGATGGAGCAGGTCAGGGTACCGATAGAGAATCTTGAAACTGCGATTCGGGACCAGTTGGATTTGATGCGGGCCGACTCCCAGGGCTGAGGAGAGGGATTGTGGCAACCGATTCCCGGGAACCGCTGATGTGTTGCCGACGTAATACTCAACGTGTCTCACCGCGTCGCGCCGATTCAGCAACGAGATACATCAAATTGATAACTGCTCGCCAATACTCACGTACCACCGCACGCTATTTGGAGTGGCTCACCTGATGAACCGCACCGTACATACTCGAACCACAAAACATATCTGGATGCTGGCGCTGATCGGGCTGGTTGCCGTTGCGGCAATTGCCTGCGGAAGCGATAGTGCAACCGGCAAGACTTCGCAATCTTCCGCCCAGGTGGCGGCGGGTGGCTCTGAAGAATCCGTTGGCAACGCACCCCCTGTAACGGGCGAAACTTTTTCGCATGGTGCGTTCAGTCTTGAGATGCACGAAGGAAAACCCGTGCTTGTGAACTTCTGGTTCCCGTCCTGCCCACCGTGCCGGGCCGAAATGCCCGACCTCCAGACGGCGTTCGAGAAGTACGGTGACCAGGTCGCTTTTATAGGCATCCAGCAGCTCGGGCTCGATTCGCCGGCAAGTGGTGCGGCGTTCGTCAAAGAGCTTGGTCTTACTTATCCGTCGCTGGCCGACACCGAATCAAGAATCCAGTTCGACTACGAAGTGTTCTCGTATCCGACCACGGTATTCCTCGACAAAAACCACAACATTGCACGCAGGTGGACGGGGATCATTGGCGAAGAACAGCTCTCAGAGCAGATCGAGGCGCTCCTCGCAGGCTAGGCCAGTTGGAATCGCCGTACTCCAACAGACGACTTCCCGCCCAGAACGGACGATTTCCCGACCCCTGGAGACTGTCTCAAAAGTGCCGATGGCGTCATTAATTCCTTCTCCCCGTGGAGAAGGAATTTTGAGACAGCCTCCCTGTGGAGGGGGTTCTTGTCATGCAGAAGAAGACACAAAGTAGATGCGACGGCTGTTTGCGCAAACCCGGGGATTGCCACGCTCAGGCCATGCTCCTCGCAACGACAGCGGGCACTGCCGCTACCTGATTCGCAAGTTCCGGGCCGGCTGGCCGTTCGAGGCTAATGACATAATCGCCCCATGTTTGGAGATATAGCCGCAGGCGACTGGTTCATGCTGCTGGTGCGCTGGGTTCACGCCATCGGCGCCGTCGCCTGGATAGGCGGCAGCGCATTTTTCGCATTCGTGCTCCGCCCCGTCGAGGCGGCAAATCCCGAACTCGTCCGTCCCGTGCTCCGCTCAATAGGTTCGGTCTATCGCGAAATGGTCGATATTGCCGTAATTGCAATCATCGTTTCGGGACTTATATTGATGTTCGACCGTCTTACCGGCGACGATGCCTCGCCAGCGTGGTTCATCGTACTGGGCGTGAAGCTTGCCCTTGCACTGTGGATGTTCTATCTCGTGTGGCACTTCAGGCAGTCGGATTTCAGTCCGGCCGTCAAACCGACGGGAATTTCCGCACGGCTCTCGTGGCTCGTTGGGTACAACGCAATGGTGTTTCTGGGCGTCGTTGTTTTCCTGCTGGCATCGCTTTTGCGGGTGTTGTTCGAAACGACGATCAGCAGTTAAGAAGCCATCTCAAAACCCCCTCTCCTCGGGGAAAAGGAATTAACCACACAAGCTCGCCGATCTGGCACCTTTGCCTGTCAACGCATTTCGAGATATTTCTAAACCGGACTGACGCATGCCGCCTCTCAGCGCATCAGCGAAACACCAGATCGATCAGCACCCTCTGCAAGCTCGAAAACCGTCCGGTTCAGCACCGGGTGGATGATATCCGGGGCTATCTCGGCCAGCGGGACCAGCACGAACGCCCTCTCGTGAAGTCGCGGGTGCGGCACGAAAACACCGCTGGCATCCACAACGCTTTCACCATGCAGCAGCAGGTCCAGGTCCAGCGTGCGGGAGGCGTTCTTTTCCTGCCGGGTCCGGCCGAGCGAATGCTCGATGCCCAGCAGTTCAGCAACCACTTCGAGCGGGTCCAGCGCCGTGTTCACCGCAGCGACCTGGTTGAGGTACCTGGGCTGATACCCGTCGACTCCCCAGGGCTTCGTCTCGTAGATCGCGCTGACGGCGGCGATTGTGCCGATCCGCGACAGCCGCTCGACGGCACCGGACAGGTTTTTCGACCTGTCGCCAAGGTTGCTGCCGAGGCCGATGTACGCCGTCACGAATCCTCCGGGCAGATCAGCCATCCCACCCCCTCACGATGGCGTCGCTCATCTTGACCACGCTCGCCATATCTTCCACATCGTGGACACGGACGATATCTGCCCCGCCCTGGACCGCCAGCGCAACCGTGGCGGCTGTGCCAAACCTGCGGTGGGCGACGGCTTCGCCCGTGACACTGCCAATAAATGATTTGCGGGAAGTCCCGACAAGTATCGGAAGTGCGAGTTCACTTCGCAGACGCGGGATATTCCTCATTACTTCGACCGATTGGGGTGCGGTTTTCGCGAAGCCAATTCCGGGATCTGCAACGACGCTGGAACGCTCGACTCCAGCATCGACGAGCGAATCGACCGCCGATCGGAGGTCATCAAGAACGTCTGCCACCACATCGCCTTTGTGCCCCCCCGGTCTGATGTGACTCACGACTATCGCAACGCCCTTGTCTGCTATCACACCTGCCATGTCGGGGTCCCCAAGCATCGAAACATCGTTGGCAAGTACGGCCCCTGCCTCGATCGCAGCCGCAGCTACCTCGGCCTTCCGGGTGTCGATGCTTACCGGAACCCCCAGCCGCGCCGCCAGGGCGTCGATTACGGGCACCACGCGGGCAATCTCATCATCTGCCGCAACGGGTTTTGCATCGTGGTAAACCCCCGCCGGCCTGGACGATTCACCACCCACATCGACGATGTCGGCACCCTCATCCTCCATTCGAAGCGCCAGTTCCAGGGCAGCACGAATATTTTTTGACCCGTCACGATCAGCATGCCCGGGCAGAATGCCATCGCCAGAAAATGAATCGGGCGTTACGTTCACGACACCCATGATGTAGGTGCGGCTGCCCCATGCGAACTCGTGACCTCCGATGCGGAGCGGTGGGAGGGGTCCCTGGTGAAGAAATGACAAGATATTGAAGCTGCAGCTGTGCGCGCGACCCGGAAAAGATGACCGGCAGACGCTGAGCACGATTTTAACACCCGTGAGGGCCTGAGATGACCTCCGGGATACGGTTGCCGCTCATCTTGACGTAAGTTAGGATTTACTGGCGCCGTGCGCCATATTTATCCCTCCTGGTCCTTCTGGCCGGTCTTCTGGAACCACCGGCTGACCCGCCCGTTTGACCTTTCTGGCCCGATCCATCCAAAAGTCGACTCCAACACGAGTTTGTGAGGCACCTCATAGCCACCAAATCCAGGCCCGACACTTCCGGCCAACAGGAGTTTGAGCCCAAACCACAGTCTAAACTGGACGCGCTCGTTGCCCGGCGGGCCAGGGCGCAGCTCGGTGGCGGCGAAGCCCGGGTTGAATCGCAACACAAGCGCGGAAAGCTCACCGCCAGGGAACGGCTTGCGAAGCTGTTCGATGAAGGCAGTTTTACCGAGACCGACGCATTCGTCACGCACCGCTCGACCGACCTCGGACTCGACAAGCAGCGGTTCGAAGGCGACTCGGTCGTAACCGGTTACGGCACGGTCGATGGCCGGAGCGTCTTCGCATACGCCCAGGACTTCACGGTGCTCGGTGGTTCCCTCTCGCTGGTGGCGGCTCAGAAAATCACGAAAGTGATGGACCACGCCATGCGCACGGGCGCACCGATCATCGGGATCAACGACTCCGGTGGTGCCCGCATCCAGGAGGGCATCGACGCGCTGGCAGGGTACGGCGAGATATTCAAGCGCAACACGCTGGCGTCCGGTGTGATTCCGCAAATCACGATCATTGCCGGTCCGGCCGCGGGCGGCGCGGTCTATTCCCCCGCCCTCACCGATTTCATCTACATGGTCGAGGGAATCGGGCAAATGTACATTACCGGTCCCGATGTCGTGAAGGCAGTAACTGGCGAAGACGTGTCGCACGAGGAGCTCGGTGGCGCGGCATCTCATACCTCGCGGAGCGGCGTGGCGCACTTCACTGCCAAGTCGGAAGAGGCCTGTTTCGCCGATGTGCGCAGGCTGCTTTCTTTCCTGCCGTCCAACAACGCTGAATCGCCTCCATCTGTCGAGCCAAACGACGCCCCCGACCGCGCCGACACATCGCTTCGCGACGTTGTCCCGGATGACGCCAGCCAGCCGTACGACGTGATGGACGTGATCACGAAAGTGGTCGACAACGGAGATTTCCTGCCCGTCCACCACAACTTCGCACCGAACATTGTCGTCGGGCTTGCCCGCCTCGATGGCCGGGTTATCGGAGTTGTTGCGAACCAGGCCAACCAGATGGCCGGGATGCTCGATATCGACGCTTCCGACAAGGGAGCCCGCTTCGTGCGCTTCTGCGACGCCTTCAACATTCCGCTCGTGACTTTTGTCGATGTACCGGGCTTCATGCCCGGGACACAGCAGGAGTACGGCGGGATCATCCGGCACGGGGCCAAGCTGCTCTACGCCTATGTTGAAGCAACTGTGCCGAAAATGGCAGTCATTCTTCGCAAGGCGTACGGCGGCGCCTATATCGTCATGAGTTCGAAAGAACTCCGCTCCGATGTGAACCTGGCCTGGCCCGGCTCAGAGATCGCCGTCATGGGGCCCGATGGCGCGGTAAACGTAATCGGACGGCGGGCCATTGCCGATGCGGAAGACGCCGACGCAAAGCGGGCCGAAATGGTCGATGATTACCGGGAACAGTTCGCCAACCCGTATGTTGCAGCAAACCGTGGTTACATTGACGACGTGATCGACCCCGCGCAAACCCGGCCCGAACTGGTAAAGGCATTGCGCATGCTCGAAACCAAGGTCGATAGTCTGCCACCGAAGAAGCACGGGAATATTCCTCTCTGATGGCCTCCCAGAGAAACGAAGCCATGAACAAGGCTGGCAATCGGCAGCGAACCTACGCACCCAACACGGTCAGTCGAGCGGAATTCGTCGATTCGGTTGCGGCAATGGCGGGCGAAGTATGGGATTTCCACGATCGCTTCGGTGTTGGGTCCGGGCAGTTCGCCGGGCAAACCCCGACCGAGATCGTTTCCGACCGAAAGAAGATCCTCGATGAGGAAGTTGCAGAACTTGCGCAGGCACTATCGGATGGCGAGGGCGACGAATCGGTCGCTGGCGAAACAGCAGATGTCCTATTCGTTGCGATGGGCCACGTCGAGGCCATGGGCCGCGCTGGTATCGAGGGCGTACACCGGATAACCAGTAAGAACGCCGCCAAGACAAATCAGAGCCACGCAATCAGGCCCGACACCGGCAAGTTATTACCTGTCGAAGGAAAACCTCACAAGTGGCAGTAGCGGCTCGTTCGTTTTGAATCAGGCCACATTGCGAGTAACGCCAAGACCCTGATAAGGAGAAGCATGACCGACCAGTCAGCAATTGAACGCGCAAAAGCGCATTTCGGGGAGATCCTGGAGCAGCAGATCTCCCGAATCGAGGCTGTGAAGAACGAGGGCGATTTCATCGACTACAGGTCCCTCGACAGGATTGTTATCGGGATTATCGGCGGCGATGGCATCGGACCTGCGATCACGGAAGTGGGTCACCGCGTCCTGAGGTCGCTCCTCAAGGACGAAGTCGATTCTGGCCGCGTCGTGTTCAAGATCATTGAGGGCCTGACGATCGAGAACCGTGCGAAGCACATGCAGGCGATTCCCGATGAAGTGCTCGCCGAAATCAAGCAATGCCACGTCACCCTGAAGGGCCCGACCACCACGCCGGAAAAGGGCGACGGCTGGCCGAACATCGAATCGGCAAACGTCGGCATGCGCAAGGCGCTCGACCTGTTCGCCAATGTACGCCCCGTACGGGTCCCCTCCGAGAACATCGACTGGATGTTCTATCGCGAGAACACCGAAGACCTGTACGCCCTGGGATCGCAGGGAATCGATGTGACTGACGACTTTTCGATCGATTTTCGCCTGATTTCGACACCCGGCTCAGAACGCATCATCCGGGCAGCCTTCGAATACGCTAAATCCGCTGGCAAAACCCGCGTTACGGTTGTAACGAAGGCCAACATCGTGAAATCTGGCGACGGGCGGTTCCTGCAGGTCGCAGAGCGTGTCGCAAAAGACTATCCGGACATCGAGTGGGACTCCTGGTACATCGACATCATGACCGCCAAGCTCCTCGACAAAGCGCGTCGCTCCGACTTCCAGGTAATGGTCATGCCAAACCTGTACGGCGACATCCTGACCGACGAAGCAGCCGAAATACAGGGCGGCGTCGGGACCGCCGGCTCGGCAAACATTGGCAAAAAATACTCGATGTTCGAGGCCATTCACGGCTCCGCTCCCCGGATGGTGAAAGAGGGACGCGCTCAGTACGCCGACCCATCGTCGGTGCTCAAGGCGGCAGGCCTGATGCTCACCCACATCGGATTCCCGGACCTGGGCAACCGGGTCGACATGGCGCTCGAGGTCTGCGGCCAGTACGAACGAAAGATCAAGATTACGGGCCGGGACACCGGCTGTACGGGCCAGGAGTACGGCCAGTACGTGCTCGACACCGTCGCCGACCCTGACCTTGATTCGAAGTGGAAGAGCTACGCCGGGGCGTGATTACCCCCTCTCCTCGGGGAGAGGGTTGGGGTGAGGGGAAAGTCGCTGAGTAGAAAGCATTCCGCCGATGGTCCTTATGCCGCTGTCGATCGTTTCCCCCTCAACCTGACCTTCTCCCCAGGGAGAAGGAATTCGACTGCCTCTTGTGATCGTTATTTGTGAACGAAAATTGGTTTTGGGCCATTTGACACTGATTGCGAACATGGCACTGAGTACGGCCGGAGAAGGAACAGAAAATGAAATTCAAGGTGACGGTTGTTGGCGCCGGATTTGTTGGCGCAACGACCGCGCAGCGCATTTTCGAGAAGGGTTATGCCGACGTTGTCGTGGTCGACATCATTGAGGGCAAACCGCAGGGCGTGGCACTCGACATGCTCTCGTCGGGACCCGTGATCGGAACGGACGCTCAGATAACCGGTTCGAATACCTACGACGAGACTGCAAATTCCGACGTTGTCGTGATAACCGCCGGCATCCCCCGCAAGCCGGGCATGAGTCGCGACGACCTGCTTATAACGAATATGAAGATCGTCGGCGAGGTGACCGCAGAGGTTGCCAAACACTCTCCGAACGCGGTCCTGATCGTCGTTTCAAACCCTCTCGACGCAATGGTCCAGCATGCCTACAGGGTCAGCGGCTTCCCGAAGGAGCGCGTGGTCGGCATGGCGGGAATTCTCGACACTGCCCGGTTCCGCACGTTCCTCTCTCAGGAACTGAAGGTGTCGGTAACAAACGTTTCGGCCTATGTGCTCGGTGGTCACGGTGACACGATGGTGCCGTTGATCGGCTCGACGACCGTTGGCGGCGTGCCGGTCTCGAAGCTGATCGAGGCAGACCGGCTGGCAGAGATCGTTCAACGCACCCGTGACGGCGGCGCAGAGATAGTTGGTCTTTTGAAGACCGGCTCCGCCTACTACGCGCCGTCGGCTGCGGTCGCGCAAATGGTCGAGGCGATCCTGCTCGACCGCAAGGAAATACTGCCGTGTGCCGCCTACCTCGAAGGCGAGTACGGAATCGACGGTCTGTATGCGGGAGTGCCGGTCAGGCTGGGCGCCGGTGGAATTGAGCAGATCATCGAGGTCGACCTGACCGACGACGAGGCCGCAGCCCTGAAACGCTCGGCCGACTCGGTGCAGGAACTCGTCGACATCATGGCGAAGGCGTAGACGCGCCCCAGTTCTCCCTCCCTGGCAACGCATGATTCCCAATTCTGATTGAACTGCGCATCGGTTGTTTGAGGCAATAAAAAAAGGCATCCGTTTCCATAGCGGTAAAACCAATCATTCTCCAAGGAGAGAACGCTATGGACCCGGACACCTTCCTGACGACAGTTTACGTGATTGTGGACGATCTTTGCCAGGCCAAATCAGGCGAGGTACGACCGAAACGCCGCGGCCGCAAGCCGGTGCTCTCGGAGAGCGAGGTGATCACGCTTGCCCTGCTCTCCCGGTGGCACGGCAGGGGCTCGGAGCGGGCCTTCCTGCGCTTTGCCGAACGCCACTGGAGCCACAGTTACGGGGCCCGCATCATCACGCCGCGCAACGCATCAGAACATTTCGCTTCTCCCAGGGAACTGAACAGGCGGAGGCAGATCGTGGAGACGGTCTTCGGGATACTTTGCGATACGTTCCGGCTCAAGTTCCCGAGGGCGCGGACTATCGAGGGGCTCGAAGCAAGGACCGCCTGCAAGGTCCAGCGATCGGCCGCGTCGAAGAGGCTCTCAGGTACGTGCCGGCTGATCGCATGACGCTGAATCCGGACTGCGGATTCTCGCCCGGTGCACAGAACCCGATGGACGTCGACGAGGCCTACCTGAAACTCAGCGCCATGTCAGCGGCCGCAGATGAGCTGCGACGGCGGCACGGTTAGGGCGGCTCTCTAAACGCCTTCCACCATGAAGGTTTTCGAAACCGCGGCGTTGCGCCGTATCTCTGCTACCGGTGCGTACTCGTCAGAAGTGAGCATCGCCGTTGCGCGCTCGGCCGAGGGAAACTCAAGGATCACGACCCTGTGCAGATCCCAGTCGCCTTCCCCGGGCGTTATTTTCCCGCCCCGGACAATGTATCGACCACCATATTTCTCGATCAGCGGTGGCACCAGTTTCCGATACTCCTCGTACGCGTCCTGATCCTCAACATCAATGTCGACCACGATATAAACGGCCATGGACTTTTTCCTTCCGTGAATTTTTCTTCGTATATGTGATGATGGGTTTGACCCACACCGTAAAAGAGAGAGCGGACTGGCCTATCCTCCCGCCCTTCGAGGGAG
This sequence comes from Chloroflexota bacterium, assembly GCA_022564545.1. Taxonomy (GTDB): domain Bacteria; phylum Chloroflexota; class Dehalococcoidia; order Lucifugimonadales; family Lucifugimonadaceae; genus Lucifugimonas. The sequence goes on from JADFLG010000059.1 coordinate 14,187, forward strand.
GGAGTTAGAGCATGTGCTGAGCCTGTCGAAGTGGGTGGGTGAAACATGGCGTCGGCTCCGCCTGTATCTGCTTGCCAGATTTGACCCACACCCGCGCCCAGAGGGCACCCGTCTCCCTGCGAGGGCGAGGGGACCGACCCAACCACCACGCCAAACCACCCCTACCAGTCGGCCACCGAACCGTCGCTTTGGAAGTAGTACTCGCCGCCCAGTTCTTTGTGGTAGCCGTAGGCTTCGCCGGCGTACGTTTTCGTGGCTTCGGTTTCATCGACCTCGACGCCGAGCCCGGGGGTGTCCCAGAGTTCGATGTGACCATCGACGACTTCCCACGGCTTCTTCAGCAACCCGACGCCAAGGCCGGCATCGACCTGCTCCTGGATCAGGAAGTTCGGCACCACGGCGTCGACCAGCATGCAGGCTGCCAGGGCCAGCGGGCCGATGGCGCAGTGGGGCATGATGTGCTGATAGTAGACCTCGGCGTAGTTTGCGATCCGCTTCAACTCTGAGGGTCCGCCGCAGTGCGCAACGTCGGGCTGGAGCAGCGATACGGCCTGCTTCTCGATGACTTCCCGGAACTCCCAGCGAGACAGAAGGCGCTCTCCGGTCGCAAGCGGGAACGGCACCTGTTCCTGGATTCGCTTTAGCGCGTCTGCATTCTCCTGCGGGACCGGCTCCTCGACGAACATGGGCCGCATGCCCTTGATCTCGTTGCAGATCTCGACCGCCAGACCGGGCGTCATCTTGCCGTGAAAGTCGAAACTCAACTCGATGTCGTCGCCAACCCACTCGCGCATCATGTAGGCGGCTTTCACGAACTCGTCAATGCGAGACGGCGGCTCGTGGGCACGCCATGTCCCGGCCGGACCCGATTTGTACGCGGTGTAACCCATCTTCTGGAGCATCGTGAGGCGTTCGCGCGACTTTTCAAGGCCTTCATCTGACAGGTCGCCAATCCCCCAGTGGGCGTACACACGGATCCTGTCCCGGACGTTTCCGCCCATCAGCATGTAGCTGGGGACGCCGTAGTGCTTCCCGGCGATGTCCCAGAGCGCGGCGTCGATTCCGGCAATTGCCGACATGTTGTGCACACCGCCGCGGAAGAACGAGGACCGATACATCTGCTGCCAGTGGTGCTCGATTCGGAGCGGGTCTTTTCCGATCAGGTACCCGGCAAACTCGTCTATTGCCGCAGGCACTGAATGCGGCTTGCCTTCGAGTGTGCTTTCGGCCCAGCCTTCAATGCCAGTGTCGGTGGTTATTCGGACCAGGCGTGTGCGGTTGCGGGGCGAGAACTGATCGACTCGAGTGATTTTCATTTTGTGTTTTGGCCTTCGACGTATTTTTTGGAAGACACGCCATCTGCTGGCTGTGGCACCGTGGTTAGTGAGGTCCGGACGGGATTTCGTTCCAGCGGAGGCGCTGAATCGGTGAAATCCTACCTCTTAGCACGTGACTTTGCGTTGTCATTCTGAACTTGCCTGTCCTGAGCACAGTCGAATGGGATTCAGAATGACAATGTCGTCGAAGGATGACAACGAATACTCCCGACAAAAGTTTGACCTGTGTTATTCGGAATCCTAAGATTCAGCAATGGCCACACAAACAGCAATTCCACAGACCGGCAGAGAAGCTCGACAGCTAATTCGCGAGGGCCGACTCTCCCGCCCGACTTCAGGGGTGGCGCCCCATTTCGTACAGGCCAACCTGGCGATCCTCCCGCGCGACGTGGCGTTCGAGTTCCTGCTGTTCTGCCAGCGCAACCCGAAGCCGTGCCCTGTAATCGAGGTGATCGACGCCGGACAGGTCGAGGCAGCGCTTACGGCTCCCGGGTCAGACATCCGGACCGACCTGTCGCTGTACAAAGTCTTCAAGAATGGCGAACTGGTCGATGAGCCCGACAACCTGGAGGCGCACTGGCGCGACGACCTCGTGAGTTTCCTGCTCGGGTGCAGCTACTCGTTCGAATATGCGCTGATTGCGAACGGAATCGACCTTCCTTACTACGGGACCGATCGAAACGTGCCGATGTTCATCACCAATATCGAAACCACGCCGGCCGGCCCGTTCTCGGGCCCGATGGTGGTGTCGCAAAGGTGGATTCCGGAAGACAAGGTCGTCAGGGCCGTACAGGCCACCTCGCGTTTCCCGGATACGCATGGCGCGCCAATTCACATTGGCAATCCCGCCGCCATCGGTATTTCCGATATTTCGACGCCCGACCTCGGCGAGGTGTGGGAACCGGCCAGTCCCGACGATGTGCCGGTATTCTGGGCGTGCGGGGTAACTCCGCAAACGGTGGCAATGGCATCGAAGCCCGAACTGATGATTACGCACTCGCCGGGCCACATGTTCATCACCGACCTGAAAGACGAAGACCTGGCGGTGCTATGAAAAGAGACCGCTGGGGATTCTTTTACACCGAGCCCATATTCAACTATCTGAAGTTTGTCGCCGCCAGGCGCGAGATTGTTCTGTACTCAAATGTCGCTGATGACGTTGGCGGTAACCGGCGTAATTT
>JADFLG010000060.1 GCA_022564545.1 Chloroflexota bacterium
CCAGAGCCGCTGGTTTAGTAACTATCCCAAAACTCCCTCTCCCCGGGGAGAAGGAATTTCACTTCGCCTATTAATGTGTTTTGGGATAGTTTCTTAGGCCTTGCCCCACTTGCGGTTGATGGCCACGAGCGATGCAATGACGAGTAGCGCCGCGATGATGCCCCCGACGATGAAGTTAAACTGAATTGCGGAAACGTTTTCGCCCGGGGGTGCGATATTCGCTCCAGGCTCCAGTTCGATGGGTGTGATCTGAAGTTCGGAGATCGTTCCGTTTTCAACCATTTCGTGGAACTCATCGGCATCTATACGGAACGCAATGACCGGCTTGAAGTCCTTGTCGATCGTGATGATCGTTATCTCGGCGTCCTGATCAGCACCCGGGACGGCAAGTTCAACGCGGTCCTTACCACTGAGCGTCGTGACGTATGCGTAGCTGCCCGAGCCTCCGTCGGCGGGCATGGAGATTTGAATGACTGCTTCGACGCTGCCATCACCCGTGTCTATGGTTACGAACGCCCCATCGAACGCATCAGGGTCCCTTCTTGGAATGATTGCCGGGTAGGAGGTACCGCCTATCTGGGCAACGGGGTGGGAGCTCTGGCCGATCTCGCCGTCGACCTCCGGGTCGTACTTTTTGTCGCCATCGAGATCGGCGAAGAATCCGTGGTTGATGAATATCTCGTCGATCGGGGATGAGGAGACCCCGGCCCCTGTCAGAGTCAGGGAACCGTTTCCGCCCACAAGGGCGTCGTACAGTTCAGCGACGTTCGAGACTCCCGTATTTCCACTGGCGCCGGCTCTTTCGTGCCCGGTGATGATGCTTATGAGTTGCTGCAGCTCCAGGGCCACGTCATCATCGTCGGCCCTGGCAATACCTCCGACTGTGGCAATAGCCGCTGCCACGGCGAGTCCCGCCGGCGGTGCAGCGTAGAAAACTCCTTCGCGGGCGGGGGCAATTATCTCGGGGATGACCCTGGTCACCTGTGTGCCGACGACTTCCCCGGAATCGTTCATGTAGCGAACCGTCACGTCGACATTTCGCACAACCAGCGGACTCGTGTTCACGACCTTTCCGAACACTATGGTCCCTGACCGTTCGGCGTTGACCGAGACCTCGAGGATGTTTACACCTGGAGGACCGGTGGCTCGTGCTGTGTAATCGGCGTCGGCGTCGACCAGGTCGAGCAACAGGCCGGCAATAGTGAATTCTTCCCACCAGCCTTCAGCCTCCCAGGGCAGGCGGTCGGCTTCCAGGTCGTAGTCACCGCCGATCGTGTAAATCTCGGACCGGGAATCCCCATCTATCTTGCCTGAAACCATCATCGAGTAAAACTCGGCAAAACCTTCCACAAACGAGTCTCGCGTGGAGGTATTTCGATAGTAACCGCCGTGGTTTGTATCGCTGGCTGGCAATTCGAAGATCTCGCCGGTCTGGAGCCAGAGGAAGTAATGTCCGTACTCGTGATATTCCCTGTTGTCGGGTATTCCCGGCGAGTTCGCTGAACTCCGGGCCGGCATCATTGCGATGATTGGGGGCGACCCCACGGCCAGTTCGTTCTCCGCCACAAAGAACGCACCGGATATTGACCCGTCGCAGCCCAGGGTGGGGCCATCGCACCAGACCTGGACCTGGAGCCTGGTTGCATTGTCGATATCGGCACCCAGGCTGATCGCCAGTTTTTCGGCGTTCAGGATGTGCTGATAGATGGCGGTGGCATCCGGCCATAAATCTGTGTCGACAGGCGTTGCGACCATGCCGTCCTGAACGTTCCACGCATCAAAGTTTTGGTCGCAGCCGTTTGGGCCGGATGCCACGGGGCGAGAAACGGACGCGGTGAGCGCGACGATAGCATCGCCATTCATGACCGCGAACGATGAGCCAGTGTCCGTGCCATGAGACAGGATGACGCTCACGTCGACCGGGTCTGGCTCTGCGCCCGGGTCTGAATTTGGATCCGGTTCTGGCATCGCGCCGGGCAGCGCGTAGCGACCGCGGCCATCGGTAACGGTTTCCACTACGTTTCCATCTGCTGTCACCGCGCGGACCACCACACCTATCATTGGTGAGCCCCAGTCATCGGTGACTCGACCTTGAATGGTGCACGTTGCATTGACGGCAATCACATCTGGATCATCGCCTGGCGCGGCGCTGCCTGTAGGACCTGCATCACCGCCGCCAGTCAGGCCCCCGCCGCCTGCGCTGCCCACGCTGCCGGTCGCGTCGCCTGGTTGTCCTGTCGATGCCGCGGAACTATCTCCATCCGTGGGCTCGTTGGAGCCACCACTGCCCGAGGTCAGCGCATCTGCGTCGCGTGAGCTGCTTGCTCCAGCCCCAGTGTTGTCTCCGACGTTTTTTCCGGTTGGGCCTGACTCGTCTTGAGGCGGTTCGACGGCAGAATTGAAATCGTACGTATTAGCCAGTACCAGCGTAGTAATAACGACGCCTATCCCCACAACCAGGGCCAGGACAATTCTGCGCGTGTTCCTGCTGCCGCCAGTCCGACGGCGATAACGCGTAGTGGCCTCGTTGTCCTGTTGATCAGGCCGCACCGAGGACCCTGCTTTCTGTCGAGTCGCGCGTTCTGAACCTGGGGATGGAGACTTGGACGGTCATACCTTTTCCCGGGTTGCTCTCCAGGATTAGCTCACCTCCATGCAACTCGACGATCTGTTTCGCCGAGACCAGTCCGATTCCCGTTCCCGTGACCGACCTGGTCGATTCGTTGTCGGCCCGGAAGAAGGCGGTGAATAGCTGATCTTTGTCCTTTTCGCTGATGCCAATTCCGTTATCGGAAATTGTGACCGTGAAAAGAAGGTCGGTGACCCAGGCTGAAACGGTAATTGCAGTATCTTCGGGTGAATACATGATCGAGTTGGTGAGCAGATTTGAAATCACCTGCCTGATGCGACCTTCGTCGGCTTCCACGATTGCATCGGAATCGTCGTACTTGAGTTCAATCTTTTGTCCCTTTCGCACGACTGCGGGCATGAACGCTTCAGTGACCTCGTCGAGTGTCTGCCGCAGATTGAACCTGACATATGAAAGTTCGTATTCGCCCTTGTTCAATGCGGAAAGTTCGAGCAGGTTGTCGAGCAGGCGCTGAAGCTGGACCGTGTTGCGCTTGATGACCAGCAGGTGTTCGACGTCCTTCTTGCCCAGGTTGCCATCCCGGTTCCTGAGTATGATTCCGGCGAATGCGGCAATCGAGGTGAGAGGGGTCATTAACTCGTGAGTGAGCGAGGACAGGAACCGGTCTTTCATTTGACCGACGCGCTTCGTTTCCAGCGAATCGAGCATCGAGCGGTCGGACAACTCTCGCTCGGTCCTGATCTTTTGCGTGTTTACCCGGAAGATCTTGATATCTGCAACAAAAATAAAAATGAGCAAGATCAAGAACACGCCGCCCAGGCTCGACAGCGTAATGATCATTACTGACGAACGCGTTTTCGCTATTTGGGCGGTCAGAGTCCCGGTCACGTCGCGTGTGATGCCGATCACGCCGACAACACGATCGCCACTTGCCGCCAGAAGAGGCAGATAAATTTCGACAACATCGGTCTTGCGAGACGAATCGTCAGAACCCCCGATCCCGGCGACATGGTTCCCAGACTCTCGGATCTCAAAGTCCGGGACCTCCGAACCTCGAATTTCGATAGTTCCCAGGCTGGATGAGATCCCTCCGTTCGAGGCCGACTCGAAGACCGATCGGGGAACGGTACGCTCTGAGATCAGGTCGCCAGATGTGCTCCAGAGGTTGCGCCCCGTAGTGTCGTACAGCGAAATGTCGATCACCCGGAGGGAATCGAGCAGTTTTTGAGATTCGATGGTTACCGTATGGGCGAGTCGTGCCGGTCCGTCGGTTGAATCAACGTCCTGATCAGCGAGAAGTTGGTTGACGACGCCGGCGATTATCGAGGCATCTCGCATCGATCGCTCGGTCGTCAGTTCAACCAGGTTAGCCTCGGCGGTCCTGGCAGCAAGAAAGTTCAGGGCGAACGCAGCTGTTCCCAGTGTTAGAACACTGATAAGAACGAACGCAGTTGTCAGCCGGTACTTGCTCATAAGATTCGCCGGGGAATTGCCGGGGATTCACGATTGACACGAACTGATCTGTTGCCAGGACGACGACCGACTCGCCCTCGCCCTCGCGCCACCCAGTGCTGTGGAGCGATCACTACACGTACGGTTTATGTCTTCCCGAGATGTAGTTTGCCGCCAACTGATGCACCTGCAGCGCTGTGTCCCATGCGGTGCCGGTTGTCGCCGGCCGGGGACCGTTGGGGGACGACCATCAGATGCCCGTATCACCGAACTCTCCAGTAATCTCACCTACCATCGTCCCGCCATCTCGCTAAAACTGAAAGGGTGTGCACCGTATGCGCGAATGGGAGTAACCCCCGGTAGAGGATGCGAGCGTGCTCTACCGGTTGAACTCAAATCGACAAAATATGCGTGTAAAACACCGGGGAACTGAACAGGTTTGCTTCACTGTCGGGAACAACCAGAAACGTCTTGGTCGACATGCCGATTTTTTGGGCTGGCTCGGATCTGGCTCGGATCGAATTTCGACGTTGCCAGGACGATTGGCCCTGGCGTTGGAAATCCTTTACAGGAAGTTATAAGCGACCGATATGGCAGTGGAACTCTCGCTACGGATGGTCGTTCCGTTCTCCCGGGAACGTTCCGGAATATGGGTCGTCGGGCATCGACGGAGTCGGCTAGTATTCGTCGGCACCTTTTTCGTTATTGCATCGTCGCCGCTCGTATCTGACTGGACATAACTGGGCTTGCTGTTATTTCGTCGGCGCCTCCGCGCCGATTTCCCCCAGATGCTCGCCCTTGCGGTGGGCGTGCTTATGATGACGGCGATTCTCGCCGGCACCCCGATGTACCTCAACGTGATCGAGTCGCTCGGGCTCAGATCGACACTGACCACCCTTTCGCCTGCGCATAGAAACATACAGATCGTCATCGAGGGACTTCCACTTACGGAGCGGTCGGTTTCAGCAGCAACCGAGCGGGTCGAGGTTGCCCTGGCAGAACTCGGAGACCTGGTCGTGAGCATCGGCCAGGAATCGCGTACGCGGGGACATTTCTGGGCCGAGGACCCTGAATCCCTCTTTGGCGGCCCTGCCGCAGACGTGGCAGTGCTCCAGCGGTTCGAGGGTTTCCTGGACCAGGTAGAGATCGTGGATGGCAGGTCCCCGCGGGCGACGGTCCGGCGAGATGAAAGCCTGGTAGTCGTCGAAGCTGTTGTACCTGCGGTCAGGGCCGGCCTGCTTGGTCTGAATATCGGTGACGAGATCTGGCTTACGCCTTCGCCGGACGACCCTCCTTACCTTCTGGCGCAGATAGTCGGTTTTTTTGAACCACACGACCTCCAGGACGAATTCTGGCTCGGGTTGGGCACTGCGGTAATGGAGCCCGGGCGCCCCACGCCGGCGGCGCGGCAACGCCTGCCACTGTTTATCGCCGGGGACGGTCTTTTCGATGCAGTGACCGGCGGACCGGCTTCGATTGGCACCAACCGGTGGCTGGTTCAGCTTGACCTGGAACGACTTGAGCGGCAGAGTCCCGCGATCACGGCAAAGCAGGTCAGCGCGGTGGGCCACCAGCTCCGCAGGGGTCTGCCTGAATCGCGGGCTGTATCAGCACTTGAAAATCGACTCGATACGCTGGGCGAAAAGATCAGTTTTGCGCGGATACCCACGTTGATGATGGGCGGGGTGTTGCTGCTCGCGGCGGGCTACTACTCGATCATGGCAGCTGGGGTGCTGATCGCACGTCGCAGGGTCGATACGGGGCGCCTGTGGGTCCGGGGCTCGGGCAGGCAGCAGGCCACCCTTATATTCCTGACTGAAGCGGCGTTCCTGGTGCTGATTCCGGCAGTCATAGCCCCATTCCTGGCTGCCGGGGTGATCACCGTGATTGGTTGGATCCCCGAATACGAGTCAGTCACCCTCGGGTCGGGCATGCCAGTCCACCTGACGTGGAGGGCTTTTTTGTGGTCGTTTTCGGGGGCGCTATTGGTGCTCGTTTACATGCTGTGGACCGTCTGGAACGACAGGGGGAGAGAAATTGGTTCCGAGCAGTTGTCCTCTATGCGTGTCGAAGGAAAGCCTTTCTTCCAGCGCCAGTATCTCGACCTGCTTTTCTTCCTGTTTGGCGGTGTGGTCATATGGGACCTGTCGACAGAGTCGTCTGTGGTCAGAGGAGGGGCCGATCAGTCGGTAACTGTGAACCCGTTGCTTGCGTTCGCTCCGGCTATTTTTCTCGCGGTCACGGTCCTGTTCTCACTCAGAGTCCTGCCACCAGTGGCGCGTCTTGTGTCGAGTGGATTTGCCAGGCGAGGCCCGGTCTGGGCCCACCTGAATTCGGCGTTGTTCGCGAGGGTGCCGATCACATATGCCTGGCCGGTTGCGATTCTCGGCATTGCCGCTGGGACTGCGGTGCTTTCGGCGACGGTCGTTGCGACTTTGCAGCAGAGCGCAGCCGATCAGTCCGGGTACACAGTCGGTGCGGACCTTCGGATTTTTCCTGTCGACCTGAACCGCGGCCCGCGTACGAAATTGTTGAGCCAGGTCAGGAGTATCGACGGGGTCCATGACGTGTCGGCCGGATTGCGTACTACAGGCGATATTCGTGCTGGCGGGCAGGGCACGCCATTTGCATTCCTGGCCATTGAACCCGCGGAGTTTGCGGAAATAGGCGTGTTTCGCAGCGACTATGCTCCGTTGCCCCTCGCCGATCTTCTGGTGAAGCTGGAAAACCCGGAGCTACCACCGTTGCTTGTTCCCGGATCGGCAAAACGCGTCGGCATTCGACTGCGGTCGAACATCATCGAAAGAAACATCCGCGTCAGCCTGAGACTGATCGATGCAAACGGCCTTTCGTTCGCAGTCGATCTTGGTGCCGTGACCAGTCTTGACTGGCAAGTGCGAATGGGCTGGTTGCCGCCTGTGGCGGCCAGGCCCGTCGAGGTTGCGGGCCTGACCTTTTTCGAACTGACTCCCGATGAGCTGGGGACGCCTGCCAGGATCGAGATCGACGATCTGATGTACGAACCCGAAGTGGAAGGAGAAGCCGCGGGTACTGCAATCATCTCCCCGGTCATCCTCGAATCGTTCGACGACCCTGATGTCTGGCACGCGCTCGCGTCGTCCGAGGGGGCCGATTCTTCGGCGATCGGGTTTGAGTACACACGAAGCATCGATTCTGTAGACCTGATCGACCGCGGACTGCAGATCGAACTGGGAATCGGCACCGACCTCGGCGTACGAGGCATTGTCCGCTCGGGAACAAACAGAGTTCCGGCGCTGTTCAGCGTGTCTGCGCTCGAATCTAACGACCTCGCTGTTGGCGACGAGACCGTTTTGCACGTGTTCGGGCGGTCGGTGCCCGTGCAGATCGTCGACGCAATCGAATACTTCCCGACGCTGGACCCGGTCGACGGTGGGTTCGTTGTCGTGGACGTCGCACAACTCTGGAGGCACCTGGCTTTAAGCAGCGCCAATTCGGCTGGCGTCGCCGGCGAGTTATTTATTGGTCTTGATGATCCAGGCGAAACGTCGGTAATTGATCGCATTTCTTCGGAGATCGGCCGTCTTCACGGCGTCGTCAACCGAGATGAACTGCGGGAACTGTCGGTGGTTACCCCCCTGGCGGTTGCGGGTTGGCGCGGTGCTTCATTAGTTACCGCTGTGCTCGCGATTGTGCTCGCAATACTGGGGTTTCTTACGTTCGTTCCGACACGCCCCGCAAGCGACCGCTCCAGCCTTGCGGTGCTCAGGGCACTCGGCGCAGGACGACGTGGCTTGCTTGTCATGGGCGCTATCGAGCAGTTGGTCGTACTGCTGGCCGGTGTGGTGGCAGGAGTTGGCACGGGACTGGTGATGGCCCGACTGGCTGTAGAAACCGCTTCGCAAACCGATGCAGGTGTGAACGCCCTGCCCCCGATCGTGTTTTCGACCAACTGGAATTATCTGGCTGGACTTGTGGTTTCGCTTGCGGCGGTCGGGGCCGCGGTCATGGTCGTTGACGTGATTTCAGTGCGCAGGATCAACATTGCGAACAGCGTTCGTACTTCGGGTAAGGGTGGCTGATATGAGTCCACTCGACTTCGTAAAGTTTGTCGGTCGCAGGAGCCGGTCGCACTGGTCAATGCTGGCAGTTGTGTCATTTGGCGTCATCGCAGCGGTCGTGACGATCGCCGCCAGCATCATCTACTTCGATTCGCTTGGGGACATCGCCCTGGAGCGGGAGATAGCGCGAGACAGTGGGTCCAGCCACGATATCGTGATCACCGGCCGGCAGAGGGATGTCGATGCCGCCAGCAACAGGCGGATGCTTGAACTGGTCGAGTCGGCGGTGGACGAGTTTGCTTCCTCAATTGTCACCGGCCTGACACTTGCCTACGGATCGCCGACCCTGCTGATCGAGAAAGGTGGCCCGCAGGAAAATTTGGTTGGCACCAAATGGCGGGCCGTGCTGATAAACGCCCCCGAGTTGCGGCGGGCCTCCATCCTCACGGCTGGAACATGGCCATCGGCAGCGTCCAGAGAGGGCAGGCCCGGTCAACTGATGATCGAAGTCGCGATCGAGGAAGTTGCAGCGCAGGCCTTCGGAATAACCGTTGGCGATACCGTAGTTGTCGCACCGTTCTGGGACGAAGCCAACGATTCGATAGCGGTCCGAATATCGGGCATGTTTTTTCGCAGCGATGCCGATCCACAGTTCTGGTCCGATATGGACGACCAGTTCGGGCTTGACGACCAGGATCTGAGTTTCCTGCCACTTGTTCCAAATCCCGGGGTGTTCGAGTCCGACATCGCCCCGTTTTTTCCGGGAATGGCCGTCCGATATTTCTGGCGCTTCCACGTCGATTCATCACGTGCCAGGGCGTCGGGCGCGGACGCGCTCCTGCAGGGGTTTGTCGACCTGAAAACCGGCCTCCAACCAAAGATCGGCAGCTACTTGCAGTCGGCCCCGCTGCAGGACGTGCTCGCCCGAAATCAGCAGCAGACGTTCTTCAGCCGCCTGCCGATGACCGTGGTGTTTTCGGTGATCGCCGCCGTTGTCCTCTACTTTGTCGGCATGATGTCGATCTTGATGGTCGAAACGCAGCGCGGCGACATTGCAAGGTTGCGCACCAGGGCTGCGACGGCCCGCCAGGTCGTCGGTGCGTTCGTTGTAGAAGGCGCAGTGGTCAGCCTCCTGGCCATCGCGATCGCGCCGCCCGTGGCGGTATTGCTCGTGAAGTGGATCGGCGTCGTACCGCTGTTTAGCGGGTTGAACGACGGCAACCTGCTGCCTGCGACTCTGGGCCAATCGGCGTACCTTGTGTCGATTCTGACCGGTGTGGCCGGGTTCCTCGCAATGGTCGTTCCCGCGTCGGCGGCCGCGAGGCGGACCGTGTTGAGCAGCGTGCGTGAGTCGGCCCGTCCAACGCCGCAGAACGCGATGCAGAAGTACTACCTCGATGTGGCGCTGCTCGCACTGCTTTTGCTGTTCGCGTCGCAACTGACAAGCGAAGGTTCGTTTGTCGACGTGCCAGGAGTTGGCGCCGCCCAGATCGACAGGATTAACGTGGCGTTGCCCGCTCTGGTGCTGGCGTTTGGCGGGTTCGTTGCGCTCCGAGTGTTCCCGGCCCTTGTCGAACTGGTCGCGAGGTTCACTTCTCTGCCACGAATATCGGGCCTGGTCTCACCTGCGGTAACGCTGGTGCTCTGGCAAATGGCGCGGAACCCGCGGCACTACTCCAGGCTTTCCTTGCTGATGATACTTACCGCCGGCCTCGGTGTTTTTGCCTCCAGCTTTGCCGGAACGCTCGACGTGAGTGCTGCCGACAGGGCCAGGTATCAGTCGGGTGCCGATCTTAGGATCAACGGCATCTCTTACACCAACCGCGTCCGGGCCGGCGAAATATTTGCGCTGATCGCCAGGACCGATGGCATCGAGGCCGCTGCCCCGGTATTTCGGACAGTGGGAGTCGACCTTACTGCCGAAGTGGGAAGCACTTTTACCTACCTTGGCGTTGATCCCGAGCCGATGTCGGGAATCGCCTGGTCACGCGACGATTTTGCCGCGGTCTCGTTGAGCGAACAAATGGAGTTGCTTGGCGGGTCGAGAACGGGGATTCCGATCCCGGCAGATGCTCGCTGGCTGACCCTGAGGATTCGCCCGACGGCCCGGCGCGCCGAGTCGCGCATTTCTGCTAGGTTGAGTGATTCGACCGGTCGGCTATTTACGTTAACCCTGGGATCGTTATTGCCGCGCCCGGCTGCGGGCCCGCCGTTCGCGTGCGACGTTGCCGAGGCACACCTGCCGCCCAACTGGTGCACGGTCGCCGGTTCGCTCGATGCGATCGACTTCACCGGGATTGTCCCGGTCCCGCCACTGCAACTGGAGTTCATTGGCGTCGGTCTGCCAAACGTTTCACGAGGAAGGTTCAGCCGCACAAACCTCCCGACCCTCGACCCGGGGTCCATGGAAATTGACGAACTTGCACTGGTCATGGAGAGTGGCGAGACAGTGGTGATCGAGGAGTTCAACGACGACTCTTCGTGGATGACATTTGAGCCCGGACTTAACCAGTACAGTGCCCGCCTGGAGCCTCTGCTGAATGTTGACGATGACGGTACCGGACCACGAGACCAGGACATTGCTGTGCTGACGTGGGATGCAGTGGTCATCGGCACGCTCAGTGGTGTGACGGTGGGTTCTGTCAACGCACCGGTCCCGGTCATAGCCAGCGCCGGGTTCATGGAGCGCGGTGGGTACGACATTGGTGAGCGGATCAACGTCGATATCCAGGGGCGAACGGTACCGGTGCGGCTGGTTGAGACCATTGACTACTTCCCCACGCTCGACCCGGAGTTCTCGACTTTCCTGGTCGGGGATATTCGCTCGACCTGGCTGGCGCTCAACGCAAACCGGATGTTTATTGCCGAGCAGGCAAACGAGATCTGGATCGATACCGGAGCGGTCGCACCGTCTGAGGTCGAAAATGAACTGAGGCGGATAAGGTCGGTCCCGCTCTCGGTGATAGCACAGGACCGACTGTTGCTCGATGCCGCCGTCGACCCACTGATATCGGCCGGGTGGCGCGCCCTGCTGGCTATCGCTTTCACCACGGTCCTCACGGCCAGCGCCGTCGGGTTCCTCGTCTATTCGCAGGTCACGTTCGCCTCGCGAATGACCGAGTATGCCGTTGTCCGGACTCTGGGCCTTACAACCCGCCAGGTGCTGGGACTGGTCACTCTGGAGCTAACAATGGTGTTGGTCCCGGCAGTGATCATTGGCGCCGTGCTTGGCATGCGGATGGGAGCGACAATAATTCCGTTCCTCGTGACATCGGGTGAAGGCGTGCGCGTCGTGCCCCCGGTGGTGCTTGATATCGATTGGCGGACGATTGGTGTGCTGGTCGGAGTCATCGGGGCGATTTTCCTGGCCATTTCGATCGGCCTGATCTCATCCGTCCGCAAAATATCCCCACCGAGAGTGATGCGCATGGGCCAGAATTAGCTATCTTGGTGGGGGGTTGGCAAGTGGTCCGATCACGAAACTGGTCTAAGATTTATCTCCGTGGAAGCACTACTCAGCGCGGTAAACCTGACGAAGCATTACAAGGACGTTGTTGCACTCGACAACGTTACTTTTGATATTTCCGACGGGATAACCGGGATTCTCGGTGAGAACGGTGCCGGCAAGAGTACCGTCATCAAGATTTTCCTGGGCCTTCTGAAGCCGACGTCCGGATCGGCAATGATCCTGGGCGAGAACGCTTCCGAAAATGTCGTCATACGCTCCAGGCTCGGATACATGCCGGAGCACGACTGTCTGCCGGGCAACGTAACTGCCGCCGAGTTTCTTACCCACATGGCCGAGGTGAGCGGCCTGCCGCCTGCGCACGCACGTTCGCGCGCGGCCGATACCCTGCGGCACGCCGGCATGTTTGAAGAACGATACCGTTCGATGGGCGGCTATTCGACCGGCATGAAGCAGCGAGTGAAGCTGGCCCAGGCGCTGGTGCACGACCCTGCGATCATCCTCCTGGACGAACCGACTGCCGGGCTCGACCCGGCAGGGCGTGAAGAGATGCTCGAACTGGTCCGAAAGACGCACCGTGAATTCGGCATCAGCATTCTCCTCTCTTCCCACCTGATGGCTGACGTTGAACGCACCTGCGACCGGATCATAGTTTTGCAGGGTGGCCGGCTGGTGCAGTCGGGGGAAGTACGGAGCTTCACGGAAGAAACTGAAACCGTATTTATCGAGGTCGATACCAACCACGATCTGTTTGTGGCAGCTCTTGAGAAGAGAGGAGTTGATGTAACCGCAAATGGTGGTGGAATTTATGTCGAGGGTTCCGATGAGTCGGTCTATGACCATGTGAGGGATGCGCTGGTAGAGACCGAAACGCCGCTGCGCCGGATGGGACCCCGGCGACGGGCGCTGGCTGAGCTTTTCGAACGTGAGGGTGATGATTTTGGAATCGGGGCCGGATCATGACGACCCGGCAGAACGCCGTGGAGAAAACTCCCGAAGGTACGGTCTTTGATATCGGCTACCAGCACTACGACGGGCCCCGCGAAGGCCGGAACCGTGCACGGCATTCGGTTTACACAGACGGCCTGAAGAACTCGCTTGGCCTGGGCCGGGGCGCCCGCGCAAAGATTCTCCCGTGGCTGTTCATTGGCGTGCTGGTGATGGTCGCCCTGGTAATGGCGTTAATCGCTGGCACCGTCGACCGGTTCGTGGGCGCTGGAACTGCTGAGGCGCTAGACCTGCCATCGCACTCCGACTACTACGGAATCGCGTCGATTATCCTGTTTATTTTCGCCGCCATCAGCGCGCCGGAATTGCTTTGCCCCGACCGTCGTGACGGCGTGATTAGCCTTTACCTGGTTCGGCCTCTCACCGGATCCGACTACATAATTGCCAGGTGGGGCGCGTTTTTCACGGTGATGTTGATCGTTGCCTGGCTGCCCCAGCTCATTTTGCTGACCGGGCTGACCATGGGCGACCCAATACCCGCCGACTATTTCCTCGACAACTGGCTCGACATCCCGAAATTCCTGGCTGCAGGGGCCGCGATAGCTGCTTACACCACGACGCTCGCACTGCTCGTTGCCGGCTTCACCACGCGACGCGCATACGCCTCGGCGTTCCTCGTTGGTCTGTTCGTTATATCGACACCTTTCACGACGGGACTTGCCCAGGAAATCGGCGGCACGCTCGGCCAGTGGATCTCGATGTTCAACCTGAGCAATATCCCGGTGCATGTGAACGACGTGATCTTTGGGGAGTCCAGCAATGTGACCCGAGACACACCTGCCGCCGAGCTTGAGTCCTGGGTCCTGGTCGGTTGGTTCTTCCTGTGGACCCTCGTTCCGGCCGGAATATTGTGGATGCGCTACCGGAGGTTGACCCCGTGACGAACAGTGGGACAGCCAATGGCGACGCCCCCGTAATAAGGGTCGACCATGTTTCACGGTGGTTCGGGAACGTCGTATCCGTCAGCGATGTCACGTTCGACATCAGGCCGGGAATAACTGGCCTGCTTGGCCCGAACGGTGCGGGTAAAACTACCCTGCTCCGCATGATCACCGGGCTGGCCGCGGTTTCCGATGGCACCATTACGGTGTTCGGGCAACCTGTGCGCAACAACCCCGACCTGTACGGGCGCATCGGGGTGATGTCGGAACACGAAACGGTCTACCAGTTCATGAAAGGCCGCGATTTCGTGAAGATGATGGCACGTCTCAGGGGTGTTGCCGACCTTGATGCTGCGGTCGAAAAAGCCATCGGACTCGTCGACCTTGCCGATGCCGCACACCGTCCGATGGGTACCTACTCACGGGGGATGCGCCAGCGTATGCGGCTGGCGGCAACGCTGGTACACGAACCGGAGATTTTGATTCTCGATGAACCCCTGAATGGCGCCGATCCCAGGCAGCGGGTGCATTTCCAGTACCTGCTAAAGCAGTTGGCCGCGGCGGGCCGGACCATCGTCATCTCTTCCCACATCCTGGAAGAAGTAGAGCAGATCGCCGAGACAGTGCTGCTGATCGTCAACGGCAAGCTGGCGGCGTCGGGCGATTTCCATGCGATAAGGGCAGCGCTGAACGAGCGGCCTTACCACGTCCGAATAATTTCCGACTCACCACGAGAACTGGCCTCGGCCCTCGTGAAACTCGAATCTGTCGATGCTGTGAATATCGATCCTGACGGTGCGATCGTGGTGCTGAGCCGGAATGTGCGCGATCTACAGATTGAACTGCCTCGTCTTGCACAGCGGGCTTCGATCCGGGTGCGCCGCGTCGATCCACTGGACGACTCGCTGGAGAGCGTTTTTGGTTACCTGGTGGAGCGTTAGCCATGGGTTCCGTTTACAGGCTCACTCTCCGCCAGCTTTCCGGACGATGGCGACTGCTGATAACGATTGTGCTGGCATCGCTTCCGGTTGTGATGGGGCTGATCGCAACAATGGTCGACGACCCGCCATCGAACGAGGATTTCGAGGGTATCGTCATTAACGGAATGCTGGCCGGTTCGATATTGCCCCTGGTGGTTCTGGCCATCGCGAGCGCAGCTTTCGCGAATGAGATTGAGGACCGGACCCTGGCGAATTTGACGCTTTCTCCGATCCCACGGTGGCAGATCGTGGTTCCCAAATTGCTCGGGGCGATGACCGTTGCCGTGCCGTTCATCGTGGGTAGTGCGTTCATTACCAGCCAGCTGTATTTCGACGGCGACATGACCGCCGTGATCGCAGTCACGGTCGGGGCATTCGTTGGCGTTGCGTTGTATTCATCGGTCTTTATCTGGGCAGGTCTGATGACTACCCGGGCGATCGGATTTGGCCTGCTCTACGTGTTTCTGTGGGAAGGTATTTTTTCCGGCTTTGTTTCAGGCGTTCGGTTCCTGAGCATCCGCCACTACTCAATCGCGTTGATGCACGGGTTGGACGAACGGCGGTTTGCAGGATCCGACAACCTGAGCTTCGGAGTTGCGATCGGCGCGTCGGTGGTCGTGTTTGTGCTATTTCTGCTGCTGTCGGTCCGCCGCCTCCGCCGCATGGACGTGCCGTAGGGTCGCGAGCGGCGTTTTCTCCGACGTACCTGGTGGTCACTTGATCCGTGAGGCCGTGCTGGTGAGTGGCTCGCCATCCTGGAGTTGGGCCTTCGCGCGCAACCCGCCCTTCAACACCCTTCCCTCGCAGGGAGGGAGAAATACGGGCCTCTCAGAAGCACAGGGCGACGACTCAGAAATCCACCTCCCGATGTCTCAGAAAACGCGCCTGCGGCACCTTATGAGCGGTGGATGATTACCATTTTCACTTCGGTCATTTCTTCGACTGCGTAGCGCGGGCCTTCCTTGCCCATGCCGCTGTCTTTGAGACCACCGTATGGCATCATGTCTGCCCGGAACTGGGTGCCGCCGTTAATGTTCAGGTTGCCCGAGTCGACTTCCAGCGCGAACTTCAACGCGTTGTCGAGGTTCTCGGTGAAGATCGCGGCCGACAGTCCGAACCGTGTATCGTTCGCAAACTCGATCGCTTCGTCGATACCGGATACGGGCGTCACGCCGATTGCAGGCCCGAACAACTCGTCACGTGAGAACCGCATGTCGCGATCGACATCTGCGAGGATCGCTGGCTGCACGACCGCGCCGTCCCTTTCGCCGCCGACCACCAGCCTGGCACCGGCGCCGACCGCCTCCTGGATCCAGCTTTCGACCCGGGCGGCGTCGCTCTCGCGGACCATCGGCCCGACATTTACCGTTTCCTGCATCGGGTCGCCGGTCGACAATGCTTCAACAACCGGGGTGAGGGCACTCAGGTAGTCGCCGTACACCGACCTGTCGACAATGACCCGCTGCGTCGAGATGCAGACCTGGCCGGCGTTGGAGTAGCCGCTCTGCACGGTTGCCGCCACGACTTTGTCCATATCGGCATCGGGCAGGACGATAAGCGGTGAATTCGAGCCCAGCTCCATCGTTACCTTCTTCAGTCCGGCGATATGGGTGATGTGCTCTCCAACTTCCTGGCTGCCCGTGAAAGTCACCTTGCGGACCGCCGGGTTGGACACCAGCGCATCGCCAATTGCCGCGCCTGATCCGGTTATGCACTGGATGGCCTCGGCCGGGAGGCCAGCGTCGAGCAGCACCTCGGTAAGTTTGAGCGCCGACAGTGGTGTGTCGCTGGCGGGCTTGATGACGACTGCATTGCCACCCGCAATAGCCGGTCCGACCTTGTGCGCGACGAGGTTCAGCGGGAAGTTGAACGGAGAAATGGCAACAACGATGCCGACCGGCACTCGAATCGTGAAGCCGAATTTCATTTCATTGCCCGGCGCCGAGTCAAGCGGAATCGTTTCACCGAACAGGCGTTTCGCCTCTTCCGCCGACCATGTGATGGTTTGCACACACCGGTCGACCTCGAGCAAGCCTTCACTGATGATCTTGCCCTCTTCGTTGGTGATGGTCTCTCCAATATCCTGCCGGCGATCTTTGAGGAGCTCGACTGCGCGCATCAGGATTTCGTACCGGTCGAAAGCGCTCAGAGCACGCATGGCGATGGCGCCGCGTTCGGCGCTTTTGATCGCCATCTCAACATCTTCGACGGTGGCAGCCGGTACCGAATCGAAGGCCTTGCC
>JADFLG010000169.1 GCA_022564545.1 Chloroflexota bacterium
TGGGGGCTGAGGCCTCGGCGCTGGCGATAGTGGGATTTCAGGCCTGAGAAGTACCCTATCAGACCGTTTGTGGTAGTCGGAATATGCTGATCGTCTAAGGTTGTGGAACATGTCCGGCAGGGCGTACCGGAGCATGCTGCGGGCGCGCTTGATGTCGCTGAAGACCCGACCGGTTTCTACAGGGGCTGCTATCAACGAACGTCTGCAGGTGCGGCAGAGCCACCGCTGACGACCGTTCGCGCAGCGGCCATTCCGCAGGGCCACGACCCCGCACCGCGGGCACTGTTTTTGGGGGACATGACACCCTGATCTCTAAACCGGTTCATAAATTGCGCCAGCATCTTACGTTTACGCCGAACTGCAGACGAGCCGCCAAAATCACACATTTTTGAGTATTAAGCCCGCAATGACAAATCGGAGTGCAGGCTAACGACCGTCAGCGCCAAACCTGACCCCCAGCGTCCGCTAAACGTACAGCTCCATCGAAGCAGACTCGGTCAGCCAGTCGATGCCGTCGTTTGTGATCAGGAACTGGTCTTCGATCGATATGAACATGTCGCCACCCTCGGAGTGGCAGATCGTTGGCTCGAGCGTCTCGATCATGTTTGGCTGCAGGACCGTGTGATCGTTCAGCGCGATGTACGGCGGCTCGTGGACGACCCTGCCGACTCCGTGCCCCGTGTACGGGACCACCGGCGGGTAGCCGATTTCGTCGTACAGCCTGAGTTCGATCTTGCGCAGGTCGGAGCACTTCACTCCGGGTTTCATCTCTTCCATGCACCGCTCCACCAGCCATTTTTCGACCGCGTGCGCCTTTGCGAGTGAATCGCTCACCTCGCCAAAGCCAACGATGCGGGAGAGGTTGCAAATATAGCCCTGGTACTTGGCCTGCCCGTCGATTCGGATGAACATCCCTTTTTTGAGTTCGACATCGCCCGCGGCCGGCGATCCGTTCGACAGATCGAGTCCTGCCGGCCCGAAGATCACGTAGGCCCGCTCGTAGTCGACGCCGTGCTCGATACAGAGTCGCTTGTACACAGACTGCAGCTCGGGCTGCGTCATTCCCTCTTCGGCCTCGTGAATCGTGTCGAGCCAGACCTTGCTCCCGCGTTCACATGCGATGCGGGCGCGCCGGATCTCCTCCTCGCACTTGATCATCCGCAATTGCCAGATCGCATCTTCTGCGTCTACAAAACTCGCGTTCGGGAGCAGCTCCTGAAGTCGTTCCGAATACTTCGAGCCAAGAAAACGCCTTTCAATTGCGATCGTGCCGTTTGCGAGGCCTTTTTCTTTCAGGGCGTTGGCGGCCACTTCCATCGGGTCGCCGGAGGGCGGATCAGGGTCGAGCGGGTCGTCCCAGGTCTGGATGTAGTAGCCGGGGCCCCAGTAGCGCCGGTCCTCGATCCACGGGTCCATGATGTTCAGGGTCGTCGATTCAGACGCGCCGGCGACGATGAACGCCCCCCGCTCAATGTCAGCAGGAAGGCCCACGACAGTCATGTGCGTCGCTTCGGTGTCCCACAGCAAGTAGAACTGGTCGCTCACCGGGTGCCAGTAGTCGGACAGGTAGCCGACGCCGTGGCGAGAGGTTGCCAGGATTACATCGATGCCGGACGAGCGCATGATGTGGGTGGCTCGGTCGTAGTCGAACAGGCGCATCGTTCAGGCTCCCGGCTGCCAGTTGTACTGGTCCGCCCCTTGACTGGTCGATTATTGATCCGTGATTATCGGGGCAGGCGAGATTGTACGCCCTGTGCCGCAATAACCAGTTGCTCCCCGTTCAGGAGGGCATTGCCCTCCGAGTCTGATGTCGAGCTTATCGAGATGAAGACGGTGCCGGAGACGTATACGACGATCGCGCCGATGCCGCCCACTTTGATATCCATCAAATACGAGTTGGCACCAATCACTCCCTGTTGGACCTCGGCGAGGTCGCCAATTTGCCCCGCGCTGAGTATGACCGACGCGAGAGTTGACTCGAAGAGTGTTACAGCAGAGTCGGGGGTCTGGAATTTTACGATTGACAGAGTCATCGATTCGCCTGGAATCAGGACATCGTTGGTTGCGAGCGATCGGAAAACTTCGATCAGGCAGTTGTTCACGGCGCCGCTCTCGGCCAATCCAGGAATACCTGCGATTACGATTACCCGCTCGCGATCGAACAGGCCGGTTTCTCCTGTCAGGTCTTCAATGCTCTGCGCATCGAGAAACCCTCTGCAAGATTCGTAGTTGCCAACGAGTACCGTGGGAGGCGCGGTCGGGGCGGAAGCCTTGGATTCGCTTTCGCCTGAACACGCAACGACGGCGACGATCAGCAAGAACAGGGTCGCGATGATGATTCTGGTCCGGAGGGTGCGGCGCTGAGAATTCGGCATCCAGACACTGTATCGCCGCATGCAGGATTGCAAAACAGTTCGCTGCGACGAAATCCCGAAATCCCAGAGCGTTCACATAACCATTGCCGAATCCGATTATCGCCTCTGCCCTGCCGCGCGATATTGTCGTTTACCGGCCGTAAATGTGGCATATGAGATTTTCGCCCGGCAACCAATCGCGGACGTCTGAGCGAACGCTATCCCCAGAACGTTTCCTGCTTCGACCCCCACATACCCCTTGCAGCGCGTATGTATCCCTCCGGTGGATCTACGTGAATTGGAGGGTTTGCAAGCAGGGCGTCTTCGTCCATCTCTATACCGATGCCGGGTGCCGTCGGTACGTCGAAATATCCGTCGGTCTGCTTCGGGAACTCGCCGATGACCACCTGATCGAACCAGACGCCGTGCCCGCCTTCCTGGATCATGAAGTTCGGCATGCCGGTATCGACCTGCAGCGCCGCCATCGTGTTCACCGGGCCGTATGGGTTGTGAGGTTGCACCCCCACGTAGTAGGCCTCGGCCATTGCGGCGACCTTCTTCAGCTCCGAGATTCCGCCAACGTGGCAAATGTCGGGCTGGATTAGCGCCACGACCTGCTTCTGCAACAACTCGACGAACTGCCACTTTGTGTACAGGCGTTCACCCGTCGACAGCGGGATGTTAATGGCATCGGCCACCTTCGCCATGGCGTCGACGTTCTGCGGTGGCACAGGCTCTTCGAACACGTACGGGCGCGTCTCTTCGATCGCGTGTGCGAAGCGAATAGCCGACGACGGATTGAGGCGGCCGTGGCATTCGACGAGCAGCTCGACGTCTGGGCCCACTGCTTCACGCACTGCTTTCACCTTGGCTATCGAATCGGCCTCGGCTTCAGCGGACGGAAATAACCCGGTGTGCCCGAACGGGTCGCCTTTAAGTGCAGTGAGACCTGTCGCCGTTTCTCTTAGAGCATGTTCGACGCAGTCTTCTGGCGTTTGCCCGTCGAACCGGCCATACGTCCAGATGCGATCTCGCATTTGCCCGCCAATCAGTTCCCAGACGGGACAGTTGAAGGCCTTGCCCTTGATGTCCCAGAGTGCGATCTCGATGCCGCTGATGGCAGCCATCTGGATCACGCCGCCGCGCACGTTGTGGTAGAGGTGGTAAAGCTCTTGCCAGTGCTGTTCGATCCGGAACGGGTCTTTGCCAACCAGGGTCGCTCCAATCTCATCGACCATGCTGGCGACAGTGAGCGGCCCGCAGGTCGATTCACCCCAACCAACAATCCCTTCGTCGGTGGTTATCTTTACGTACACATAGTTGCGACGATTCCCGCGAGTGTCGGTTTGCGGGGCGGCGCTGGAAATGGCTTTGACTTCGGTGATTTTCATTTGAAAGAAACCTGGCGTGATTTAGCGTTGTGCGCTGCGTGAATAAGTCGCACCGCAGTAGTTATCAGTTTCGGAGGTGCGATGCAAGGCGTGCCAACTCGCCAAGAACCCACCTCAAGCCCTGGAGATTGAGATGGGTTTTTGCCCCGGAGGTGCAGACGGGAATATCGGCATCCGGGTAACGGTGTTGGCTGGCGGAGTTACTTTCGGAATTCATCCTGTCGGATCAGTCACTCCCCCTCGAGCGCCCTCGCAATCTGCTCGCCTTCACGCTTCCAGAAGTCGTAAAGGATCGTGATGTCCGTTCCGATCGAAAAGTGCCGCACCCCCATATCGAGATACTCCTTCATCTCGTCGGCAGACTCGATTTCGGCCCGCGGCGGCACGCCCATCTTGATAGCCGTCTCGAAGGTCTTCTTTTTCGCCGCGACCACTTCCGGGTGGTCGAACTCGTTTGGGTGGCCGATGTTCATCGAGAAATCGGAGCCGCCCCACTGCACCATCTCGACCTTTGGCTCTTCGAGGATCTCCTCCAGGTTGTCGACCGCGCCCTTCTTCTCGATCATGAAGGCGAGCACCGTGTCGGCGATCGATTCGACGTACTCCGGTGTCCCGCCGTACTCCATGTAAGAGTTTCGCCTGGTCGCCACGCCGTACAGCCCGCCGTGGTCCGGGTGGTCGGGCATGGCCGCCCTGATGCATTCTCGAACTTCCTCGATTCCCCTGGTATCGGTGAACAG
>JADFLG010000061.1 GCA_022564545.1 Chloroflexota bacterium
CCGGTAGCCGCGGTCAACTACTTTCCGGGCGGCCTTTGCGAACTGCTCGGGCGACCGCTCGACTGTGTACCAGCCGTTTGCGTAGGCCGGAATTCTGTCCTGGACCTGGCCGCCAAGCAGCTTGAAGACCGGCTGCCCGCACGCCTTGCCGATGATGTCCCAGAAGGCGAGTTCGACCAGTGCGATGCCCGTGTAGACCACCTCGCCCGGCTTGCCGAAGTCGAGAAGGGTCATGCGGCGGTACAGCGCCTCGACATCGAACGGGTCGTGGCCGATGAAGTGGCGTTCGACGTCCTTCAGGTACTCGATAACGGTGTGGGTCTTGCCGAGCACACGCGCTTCACCGACGCCGATGATCCCCTCGTCGGTCTCGATGATGCAGTAGGTCAGGTTTCGCCAGGGCGTGCCCAGCACCAGGGTTCGGAATCCGGTGGTCTTCATGCTCGTCTCGCAGGTGGGTGGTTTAAAGCGCGTAAATATCGCAGGTGAATTTCAACAGGGCCATTTTATGGGCAAAACATCGACACCGCGAGAATGTTCAACTGCTTAATCCCCGGTCCTCATCGGATGCCCCGCTCCCGTCGTAAACGAACTGTGCGGCCTCCCTCGGGCGGTTCCGCTTCATGTAGTCGTCCTCACCGGGCATCCAGACATCTTCCCATTGCGACCGCATCGACTCGCCATCCCTTTCGACGCCGCGCTCCAGTCGCAACTCACGGGGACATTCGACCCACACCGAGACATGCCAGTGCTCACGCAGGTCTGGACTCAACGCGGTAACACCCTCGACGATCAAGATGTGATCGGGTGCAATTTCGAACCACTCCTCAAATGAACCGGTCAGCCAGTCGTACCTTTGATACTTTGCGGATAGCCCGGCCGAAAGTGGACCGATAACTCGTTCGGCGAACCTGGCGGGGCTCCAGTGCGATTCGTCTGTCCAGACACCGAAGTCGTCGATATGAATAACCGTCGTGTTGTCGAGGGCTTCCGACAATTTATTAGCCAGCGTCGACTTGCCTGAACCTCCGGCCCCGTCTATTCCGACCAGAAAAGTCGATTCCGCACGGGCTGCGGCGGCTTCGATTGCATCGGCAATCTCCTGGAACGACGAGTACGTGCGCTGACCATGTCCTCGTCCCGGCCGGCGCGGAGGGATCGTGGTCACCGGGAGCCAGCTCCATCATTCTGAAAAGACATTAGCGGGCAAGATCGAAGCTGGCTTATCAGGCGCGAGCACCCGTTTCGAACGGTGGTCCCTCCGCCGCGGTCGGGAAGAGGGGCGGTGGTTGAGAAGGGTTCCAGTTGTCTAATCGACGATTTCGAGGTTCGTGATTCTCGGCGCGTGGACTTCGAGCGCGACCTTCATGAACTGGAACACGGCGTCGGTCATCGGCACGCATTCCGGGCATTCTTCGTTCGTGCCGGCAATGTACTTGACCTTCATCGACGACTCATCGAGTTCGAGAAGCTCCAGCGATCCGCCCTCCGAAGCGACCATCGTGCCGATGTTTTCCAACACGGAGTTGATTGCCTGGTCTTCGGTCTGGATTGCCATCTGTGCGTCTCCCGGGGTTTTCGTTCTCGGATAGTGGCTATTTTACGCCCCTTATTTGGGTGAAGAGACTCTCGGGTTCTCCCTCCAAATGTTGGAGGGAGTTGGAGGGTGGCTAATTCACCGTCCGGCGGTGAAGGTGCTCGGACTAAAGTGTTACCAGGGTGCCCGGTCGTACAGTGAGGGGGAATGTTACTGAGTCGGCAATACCGGGCTGAGTCGACATTACCCGTTCGAAAGCACCAAAATCACCGTCGCATCGTTCCCCCTCAACCTAACCTTCTCCCCGAGGGAGAAGGAATTAACCATGTCGTCCGACACATTTGAGACAGCCTCAGGGAGTGGGGATCGCGCGTTTCTGATAGATTTCTGCGGAACGATTTACGACGGCTACAGGATCGACTGAAGGAAACTAATGCCGCTTCACCCGCAGGTAAAGGAACTCATGGCCCGCCAGGCCACGCTCGGCTTTCCGGCAAATAGCGAGGTCACGCCAGAAGAGGCGCGTGCTAATTCCAGGGCCGGGCGAGAAGCTTTTCCGCGCGAAAAGGAGCCGGTGGGTGAAATAACCGAGCGAACGATTCCTGGACCTGCGGGCGACATTCCGATTCGCATATACCGTCCTGACACAGAAGACACGCACTCGCTGATCATGTTGTTTCACGGTGGCGGCTGGGTCGTTGGCGACCTCGATACCGAGGACTCTACTTCCAGGGGCCTGGTCAATCGGGTGAACGCGGTGCTGGTGTCGGTCGACTACCGGCTGGCTCCGGAAACCCGGTTCCCCGGTGCGACAGAAGACTGCTACGCCGCAACGGTCTGGGCGGTCGAGCATGCGGAAGAACTTGGTGTAGATGCCTCGAAGCTGGCCGTCGCAGGAACGTCGGCAGGCGGCAATCTTTCAGCAGCGGTCTCGCTGATGGCCCGTGACCGCGGGGGGCCAGACATCAGGCACCAGGTGCTTTTTTGCCCGGTGATCGACTACAAATTCGATCGTCCTTCTTATATTGCAAACGCCGACGACTACGGCCTGACTCGCGATGGCATGATCTGGTTCTGGGAGCAGTACCTGGGTCCGGATGACGATGGGAGCAATCCCTATGCCTCGCCAATACGCGCGGAGAGCCTCGCGGGCCTGGCCGATGCCACGGTAATTGCGGCCGAGTACGACCCGCTGCTTGACGAAGCCGCCGATTATGCTGCTGCTCTAAAGGCAGCCGGGGTCGATGCGACGTTCACCGAGTACCCGGGCATGATCCACGGGTTCAACGGTTCCTTCGGGCTAATCGACGCGGCGCGAGACGCATGCGACGAGGCGTCAAACCGAATCCTGGCTTCATTCGCGAAGTAGTAATCGTGGCCTGACAGGTAAGGGACGATCAGTTCGGTCGTCCCTTACTTTAGTTCAACTGGTATTGCTAAGCCTGCAGTTGTGCAACCAGTTCATCTGTGGTCTGTACCGAACTGGCGATCATGCGGAAGTTCAGCAGCGCGGCCTCATATGCGTCGCCCTTTGGCAGAATCGCACCGGCGGTGGCGTCGCTGGCCATTGCGATCTCGAATCCGTCTTCGATCAGGTCTCGCATGTGAGCCTCGACGCACAGGTTTGCGGACATGCCGGCAAGGATGATCTTGCTTATGCCACGCTTTCTGAGCTGCAGTGACAGGTCGTTGGTCTTGGGACTGAACACTTTATGGGGGCTGGAAACCACGACGTTGTCGTGTTCGATGAGCGGCTTTAGAGTCGCCTCCCAGTCGGCGCCCGAGCCTTCGAATCCCTCAACCGTGAGTGCGCCCTTGCGATCGAACATGTTGATGGCGTGCATCATTGTTTCGAGAGCGCCCTCGAACTTCCAGCCGTGGTCGGTCGGGTAGTAGTAGTGCGGAGACACGAAGACCGGCGTGCCGGATGCGTGCGCCGCTTCAAGCAGTTTCTTGAGATTCCCGACAGTCCCGTTTTTCTCGACACTCGGTCCCACGATGTCCCAGGTCACACCGTCTTTTGAAAGAAAATCGACCTGCGGATCGGTGATGACGACTGCCGTGATACCCGGAACGATCTCGAATCCAGGATTTGGTAATACATCGTCATAGTGTTGAGGTTCTGCGGTCATTGCTGTAAATCCTTCGTTGCCAGCCCTTGATTCCAACATGACGCCGTACATCAGGCGGCGGCACACGTTTAGGATGCGCAAATCGTTAAAAAGGGCGCGATCAACTTCAGGGAACAAGCGGAAGCGGAAGGGGAATCTGCACAGAGCAATTCGCTTAGACACCGGACTATCGCATCAGAAATCGAAATCAGCGTCCGTCATTGCCGGGCAGGAATTTCAGGGTGTAACAAGCGCCGTGATCAGCTCGTGGCACAGAACAACCGACTGCTCGGGTTCATCGCCCTGGCATAGCAAAACCAAATTGCCGAAGATCACGAAATCGGCATAGTTCGGCCTGCGCTGCCCGCTCCACGCCGCGAGGTCGGCAGTCCCGCCGCTGGAAAGCCGGACCCTGTCCTTCACACCCACGACCCATGTGGCGGTCTCTTCATCCACCAGCGCGTCGTCCCCCGACGCTTCATCGGCGAGTGCAGCGCCAAGAGCGACCGCGTCTGCGTGGCTGGCATAAAACCTGACTTCGACATCTTTGGGTCCGGTGTCGTCCCGGATAAACCCGTACCAGGCATCAACCCCGCCGGGCAGTTCCGAAACATCGTACTGTTTCGACGCCTTCATCCCTGCCGCCCGCAGATCATCGACGGTGAACACCCGGGCATTATCGATTACTCGTTCCAGCGGCGCGTCGGATTCGCCGCTGCCGCAGGCTACAAGTGTTACCGCGGCGATCGTAATCAACGCCACGAGTCCGTAGCGTCTGACGATTCGTTCGACAGGTGTCATCTCCTGCGAAATTCAGTCCGCGTAGACCGAGAACTTCAGTTCCTGCTGTGTCTTCACGTCGAGCAGGACACTTTTACCGTCGTCGAGGTTGATCTGGCGCGCCCTTGTGAGAGCCGGGCCAATCTCGGATGGGTCCTCGATCTTGATGCCAACGCCACCGAGGGCTTCAGCAACACCAGCGTAATCGCCGGTCATGTTTCCGGCGCCGTACTCGCCCATTGCGGTCGGCAGCGCCCGGTTGTAACCGCCCATCGTGCCGTTATTCAACACGATCGTGGTGATCGGCACACCGTTGCGGTTCGAAGTCTCGAGGTCGAGTCCCGACATGCCGAAAGCCGCGTCACCCATGAAGTTCAGACAGAACTTGCTCGGGTCGGCGATCTTGGCACCGATCATCAGTGGGATGCCGTAACCGAGGTGGGTGCTCTTGCCCCAGCCGATGTAGCTGTGAGGGACAGTGGCCGTGTAGAACGGCATCACCTGGTCGCGCGGGTGGCCGGCATCGTGAGTGAAAACTGTGTTTTCGTGATCGACCGCCTTGTTGATTTCGTTGACCAGCCTGTAGGGGTTGATCGGGCTCATGTCGGAATTGAGCAGTCCGGCCCATTCGTCCAGCCACTCTTTTTTGACCTCTGCCACTGCTTCCCGCGTGGACGTATCGGACTTGCGGCCTTCTTCGCCGATCTGGGCTTTGATTTCATCGATCATCATGCAGAGCGTCTTGCGTGCATCGCCCAGCAGGCCGATGTCGGTCGGGTACTCCTTGTCGATGTCGGCATAGTTGCTGGTCGAATGGATAAGAGTCTTTCCGGCAGGGATGTTGATGCCATAGTTGGTCTTGGAGAGACTCGCACCGATAGCGAACAGGACATCGCTCGTTTTAAGCCATTCCCAAACACCTTTCGGTGCCGTCCGGTTCGCTGCGCCCAGGGAAAGCGGGTGTCGCTCGTCGATGGCCGATTTGCCGGGCATGGTGGTTATAACCGCGATCTGTGTGAGTTCGGCCAGCTCGGTGAGCTTGTCGGAACCGCCTGAATAAAGGACTCCCTGTCCGGCCCAGATGACGGGTCGCCTGGCTGCAAGAAGTCGCTTTACGGCGTCGCGGAGTTCTACCTTTGAAGGCGCGGCGACGTATTTTTTGGGCGAGCCGTAGGCATCGATGCTCGATATGTCGTCAGCCATTGCATCACGCTGCATTTCGAGCATGACGGGGCCGGGGCGACCGTTCTTCAGTGCCGAGATGGCCCGCCGCATCAAGTCGGGGATTCGCTCCCCGCTGTTAATCGAACCAGTCCACTTCATGATGCCCTGGTAGTTTGGCGGGGCTGAGAAGTTGGGAGCGGTGTCCGTCACGTCGGTCCCGGGGCCGTCCGGGAGGAAGATGATCGGGACGCCGTCGGCCCATGCCTGGGCGAACCCGCCGAACGCGTTTTCAACGCCGGGTCCGCCCTGGCAGGCGAACACGCCGTACTTTCCTTTTTCGGCCATGAGTCGTGAGAACCCATCGGCGGCCATGATGCCACCGCGTTCCTGCCGAAACACGATCGGGCGTATTCCCTCTTTGGCGACAGCCTCGATAAGCGGATTTGACGGGAAGCAGGCCAGCCATTCGAAACCTTCCAGCTTCAAGATTTTTGCGATCGCCTCGTAGCCGTTCATACGTTTGGTCTCCTGGGTTTCAGATTCGAGGTGTTGATCGACGCACCGCTCCGTACGACGGCGCGTAAAGAGAGCGTCGGGAAAGCGCCGCAAGTGTAGCCCGGCGCCGGTTCAGACGCAATTTGATTTACGTGATCGAGGCCCGGTGCGGCAAACACGTCGAATCGCGTTTGAAATCTTCGGGGACATAATCGTTCGATGACAGGTAGAGTCGCGGCATCTGCCTCATCACCAATGGTCGTGTGGAACCGATGTCTGGAACAGTTCTCGGTTGCCCGTGCCGCCAGAGCCCGTCCGCAACGCCGGGGAGAACGATCGAAAATGCCTGACTTCAACACACCTCTCCCGGAAGGAAATGCCGGCACCGCAAACATTAAAGTTGTCGGTGTCGGTGGTGGCGGCCAGAACGCCGTCAACCGTATGTACCGCGAACGCGTCCCCGAGGTCGAATACATCGCTGTGAACACCGATGCGCAGGCCCTGGACGCCTCGGCGGTACCGATTCGACTCCGTGTTGGGGACAAGACCGCCCGTGGTCTCGGCGTCGGGGGTGACCCTTCGAAGGGCCGACAGTGTCACGAAGAAGACCGCGACGAGATCAAGGACATTTTGAAGGGCGCCGACCTGGTGTTCGTTGCGGCCGGAATGGGTGGCGGCACGGGCACTGGCGGGGCACCGGTCGTGGCTGAAGTCGCCCAGGAACTCGGCGCTCTCACAGTAGGAGTGGTGACCAAGCCGTTCGCTTTCGAAGGCGCGATCCGCAAGAAGAAGGCCCTTGAGGGCATCGAGATGTTGCGAAAGCATGTCGACACGCTGATCGTTATCCCGAATGACCGGCTCCTGGCCATCGCCGACGAGCAGCTAACGATGGACCGTGCGTTCAAATTGGCCGACGATGTGCTGAGCCAGGGCATCCGGTCGATTGCCGAACTGGTCCTCGTTCCCGGTGAGATCAACCTCGACTTTGCCGATGTCCGCGCGGTTATGGACAACGCTGGCCCGGCATGGTTGGCAATTGGCAAGGGCACGGGCGAGAACCGTGCTGTCGAGGCGGCTGAGCAGGCGATCAATTCGCCTCTCCTTGAGGTCGAGATTGCGGGCGCCAGGGGAGTGATTTTCAACATTACCGGCGGTACCGACCTGACACTCGACGAGGTGCAACGCGCTTCCGAGGTGATCGCTTCGACGGTTCACCCCGACGCCAATATCATCTTCGGGACCGTTACCGATCCCAAGATGGAGAACGAGGTGAAAATCACGATCATCGCTACCGGGTTCCCGGTTGCCGCTGAAATCGAGGAAGAGGCCGCGTCAGTCGCCCGAAAGGCTCTTGAAGACCCGGCATCGATGGCAATTCCGCCATTCCTGCGGCACCACCCGGCCGCGCGCAGGCGCTACCGCAACGGTGGGATGTTCCGGGACACCGAGCAAGAGCAGCCTGAAGAGGTCGCAGTTTCAGCTGACGATTGAATGACGCCAGTGGCATGTTTTCTGCGGCAGGTTGGGCGTGAGCCGAACCGATCGCACCAGCCACCGGGCAGCGCAATCCCCTCTCCCTCCCCGGCTGAACAGGCCACCGTAACTCGGTCGGATAGAGTACCGGCCCCGAGAAGCCCGAAGTGGGTGAGTTCGAGTCTCGCCAGCGGCGGGGCGAATATACCGGCTTAAGATACGCAGTCGCGGAAGATGCCGTGCAGCAGCGTTTCACTGTATTCACACGATATCGCGGCTCCCGCCGCTTCGAACACGGTGCCTGATTGAGTGAATAACTGTTCAATTTTGCTGTCGTCGCGCTCTTCCCCGGCGACCGTGATCGCTGATGCCGTTTTGCCGGTGTCTTCCAGAAATGTGAGCAATATCTTGTGGTCGTCCACTCGCCCCTCTGGTGGCGACAACGCGGCGAGCTTCTCAGCCGCTTCCCGGGTAGCAACCTCGACTTCTCGGTTCAGGGCGGCAAGTACAGAGAATCGTTCTTCCTCTGACAGGGCCAGGGCAAAGGATGTCACCCTGGGTGCAAATTCGACTCTGAATACCTTGAACAGCCGTTCAACTTCGGCATCGTACGTGCCCGGTGCACCGGCGTTTATTTCACAAATTACTTCCGGATCGTTATCAATGCCCAGGGCGCTGCACAATCGTGGAGACAGCGTTAGGAGCATTCTTTTGTAACTCACAGCGAAATTTGCCTTCGCAACCATCATCCCAACAAGGTCACGACCCTGCAGCGCCCGCTCTAAATCATGCGCATACTCAACCACGGTTTTCGCCGTTTCTTGCAGGATCCGGTGCTCTTCCTCAAACTCATCTGGCGGGAAAAGCTGGACTACGGCACCCAGGCTAGAGATTATTTCCTGTGACAAGTCAGAGTCGCTAAAAGCGTCGAGGAGAGAATCCTTAGTCGGCCACACTTTAGACATTTGCTCATCAATTCGAGCAAAAGCTGCGGTCACCTGTACCGCATTGTTTTCGAGGCTGTCCAGGTAAAACGTGCGGACCTGCGGTACGACGGGGGCCGTCGGCACATCCGTGGCGGTTGGCACAACCGTTGCGGTCGGCACAACCGTTGCGGTTGGCACAACCGTTGCGGTCGGCACAACCGTTGCGGTCGGTTCAGCCGCTGCGGACGAGCACGCGGATAGGACTACAGCGATAACACCGAACAGTATTGGATACGTTGCCGACTTCAACTGAAAATACTTTCTCATCCCGATATGTGAATGCGGTGCAGACAATAGATTTACACAATTTCTGAAACCAGAAATTGCCTTTAGTCCGCCTGAACGGTCGATCTGGTTACTGTTTGATGCACGACACGTTGTCCGGGATACACAAGACGGGGAGGCAATGGTTCTCTGTCTACGAAAATTTTACATGGATGGAGCGTTGCGGACATTCAGTGGTTTCGACAACTGCCATGGCGTTGTCAATGTCGATTGTCAAGCCGGCCCCCACCCGCGCCCAAAGGGCACCCGTCTCCCTGGCAGGGTGAGGGGACCAAGCCATCCAGCGGTCAGTGCATTCGATTCGGCTCACCCCTACCCTGTCGCAGAAAGCGTGCCAATGGCACCACCTAGAACATCAGCGGGCACCATGGTGCCCGCACCGTGGCGAACATGGCGTCGGCCCTTGAAATCGAGCCTTCGGTGTTTTCTTCTGCACGGCCCGCCCGGTGCAGATCGGCGAGTTTCGCGCCGCCCAGGTAAATAGCTGCCAGAGATGCGGTGGGGAGCGTGATGTCGGCCGACCTGGTCGTTGCCCCACACGTCGCTCCGTCGGGCCCGCCCTTCAACTCGAACCGTCCTCCCCACTCCGGAATGAACGAGTCGTCGACCTCGAACACCAGGTCGCCCTCGGCAAGATACGTGCGCGCCGCAAGCGCTTCTGCCACATCGAGCAACCGGTACCAGACGCCGTCGTAGGGGTTTCGCTGCAGCTGCCTGGGATCAGCGAGCATCCACGGCAGGCCATCGTCCACGGGCGAGCGCTGAGTGCTGACCCGGTCATACAGGTCGACATTTAGCAGGTGGTTCCAGAGCGCGGCATGGGAGGCCGGGGAGCTATGAATCACGAACTCGGTATGGATCACACCGTGGCTCTGCTCGCCAAAAACGTGAAGATCCTTGACCCTGTAGGGGGCAAAACCAAGTGGCTGGCCAGCTTCCTCGTAAACGACCACGAACGGCTTGCTCCAGCCGTCCCTCGATTCGTTCAGCCCGAGCACGTATCCGTCCCACGAAACGTCATCCCGGCGCGGGATGCCGACATGGGCCTGGACCGCGGCCTCCCAGGCGATCGGCAACACCTTTCGGGCCTCTTCACGGTCGATGAACCTGATTCTGCCGGGAATCTCAGGCATGTGCTTGAACTCGGCCTGCCGGGTGTCGATCAAATAATTCTCGTGCTCAATTGCGATGCCATAGCCGAAGCGCCCGTAGATGATGCTTTCGGACGCCCAGAGCGACGCCACGGGTCGCCCCCTGTCCCGCTCCTGCCGGTGCAGTCTGTCCATCATTTCTGTCAGGACACCACGCCGACGGTGAGTGGCCGATACCACCACGGCGGTCACACCGGCATTCCTGACAATTGCACCTCCCGGCACGGCGGATTCAAACGGCAGAGCGGCCGATGAACCGATGATCACCCCATCGTCGAACGCGACCATTGTCGTTTCAGGAGTGAGGACCTTCTTATCGATCTCGTAACGCTCATCCGAAGGTTCGTAGTGACTGCCGAAGCCCCGCTCAATCAATACAGCCAGCGCTCTGTGCTCATCCCATGTGATCTGGCGGTATTCGATAGTCATAACGAAGTTCGATGAGTCAGGTCTTGCCTAGAAATGATGTGCGCACCAGGGCGCAGAGTCAGTCGCGAACATTCCGTGAAGCTTTGCCAACGACCCGGCTGAGAGGATGTCGATACGGCCCGCCTCGACAAGCGGACCCGGTGTCGCACCCCCGAGGTAGAGCGCAGCGAGGTCTGCCGGTTTCATGACAACATCGGGTCTGTTCGTGGTTTTCTTCACCGACGCCCGGGAATCGTCGATGTCGAGCACGTAGGTTCCCGCGATTTCGGGTTGCGATTCGGAAACCAGTCCGATCTTCAACCGTCCATCCGCGTTGTACGTGCGAGCTTCGAGCGCTTTAGGCACGTCGAGAAGTAGAAGCCAGAGCGAATCGTGCGACTCCCGTTTGAGACGTCGCGGGTCGGAAAGCATCCACCATAGCGGGTCGTCTGCCGGGCGATTTTCAGCCGTGATCTTCTCAACAAGATCGAAATTCAGCAGTAACCGCCAGAGTGCTGCGTGGGCCGTATCGGTGATTGAAACCTGCTCTTTAACCCGGAGTTCCAGGTCGAACTCGCTCTTACTGTGCGTTCTGTAGGTCACATAGCCGGTCTGCTCACCGCCCTCTTCGCAGATCGCGAAGAAAAATGCACTCGCACCATCGCGGATGCGTTCCTCGTCGAATAGCTCGTACCGCCAGCGACCAGCGTTTCTGTCGACGGCACCAGGGGTCATCCGACGCATCTGATCGTAGATTCCGGGTAGCATCACCGCGGCTTCTTCAGCATTGACGAAATAAACGTGCGCTTCAGATGTGTCAGCATCGCCAGAACCGGGGGCATGGGCGAACGCGCCAAACCGCGGCTCGATCGTCCAGTTGAACGAGTTGATCGCCAGACCGTAATCGAACCGGCCGTAGAGGTGCGACCGCGAGGCCCAGAGTCCGCTGGCGATATCGCCCCGCTCACGGGCAGACTCGTGGATACGTGCCATTATTTCCGAAAATGCCCCCCGGCGGCGGTGGGTTACCAGGGTCGTAATATAGGCCACACCGGCCATCGGCAAAGTCGCACCGCCGGGAACCGTGAGCGAATGGGAATCTGCACCCCCGGTAGCAACGATTCGCCCGGAACTACTGTCGACCGCGGCCACAAGACGGTCAATTTCAACACGTTGATCGCGGAGGCGCGCAACGTCGTCCGGGTGCACGTGATCGCCGAAACCACGACGAACGGCTTTGCGCCACTCGGGGAAATTTTCGTCCGTTACCTGTCTCAGTTCGATCGTCATGGGAGTTGCTAAAAATGGGCGTGAAATCCGGCCCGACGACGTATGCTACGTGCTGCATCATCGCCGGGCCAGCTTTTCAGGCGCGGCCCATAACAAGAAGCTGGCAAGAAGCTAACAAGAAAAGGTAATTTCGGAATGGCTGCTCTACTCGAAGACAGGGTCGTGTTGGTTACCGGGGCCAGTTCTGGAATAGGCCGCGAATCGGCGAAGGTCATGGCCGGCCACGGGGCAAGGATTGTGGCCGCAGCCAGGCGAGAATCGGAGATCGCCGAAACGGTGCAGCAGATCGAAGCCGCGGGCGGCACTGCGACGTACGTTGTCACCGACGTCACCGATGCTTCGCAGGTTGAAAGAGCAGTTCGGCACGCCGTTTCGACCTACGGGGGGCTTAACGCAGCGTTCAACAATGCCGGCGTGCTTGAACGACGGGAAAGTCTACACGAGGTAGAGGACGACCATTTCGACCACATTATTAACGTGAACCTGAAGGGCGTGTTCCTCTGCATGAAGTACGAGATCGGTCACATGCTTGAACACGGCGGCGGCGCGATCGTCAACGATTCGTCCTACACCGGACTCCGAGGACACCCGAAGCACACGATCTACTCATCAACCAAACACGGTGTGCTGGGACTCACCAAATCAGCGGCGATCGACTACGCCCGCAAAGGTATACGAATCAACGCCTTGTGCCCTGGCGTGATAGACACCGAGATGATGCACGGAATGGACAACAACGACCCGGCGGACCGGGCGAAGCTTGAGCGGTGGGTCCCGCTGGGTAGATACGGCGAACCACGCGAAGTGGGCGACCTTGTCGCGTTCCTCTGTTCAGACGCAGCTTCGTACATCACCGGTCAGGTGATTTCAGTCGACGGCGGTGTTACGGCGTAGGCGCGGTCCCCTCTCCCGCTCGGGCGTGCCCCGCGGAGCTGCATAATGCGACAAAGTTCCCGGTTCCGAACCGGGACGCCCGGAGCTAAGAGGAGAGGGTTGGGGTGAGGGGGAATGCCAGGCAACCGCATCTAGAGAATCCGCCCGTCCCGAGCTTTCACCCACCCTCTCGCTCCCTCCCTCAAAGAGGAGGGAGGAGTTCGCAAGCTAACGCGTCCACGGCGCTCTGTACGGCGCAGGTTGGCCATCGTTGGGCTCGGGGTCCAGAACGGTGCCTTCTCGCCACGACTCGACCGGAACCCAGTCGAGCAGTTTTTCGGCTTTTGTGATAGATAGCGGACTTTTGAACCCGTGGAGCAGCTGGCGTATTTCTACCCCCGGAAACTCGGCCTTAACCGCGTCCAGTGTCGGGATTTCGAGCGTGGTATCGGTTGCGTTGATGAAAAAAGCCTCGTGGCCGCCAAATTCCTTCTCGATCGCCAGGCGGCACGCCCTCGCCGCGTCGTGTCGACCGACCCAGCTCCAGAAGCCCATAGCCTGCCGGCCTCCGGTGGTCGTCTTGTCCCCCGATTCGAGATGGCGTCTTGCAGCCGGGGGATCCCACAGCGCATGGAACCGCATGTTGGCGATCTGGACCTTGCCGGGCCGACGCCTGACAAACGCCTCGCCCATCTGCTCGCCTAGCCATTTCGACTGCGAGTAGGCGTCTTCGACACGCGCCGGGTGGTCCTCGTCGACCGGCAGGTAGTCCGGCATGTACAGCTTCGAGCCCCAGCCAGCACCTATCGCGTTGATCGATGACGCCATGCAGATACGCTCGATCCCGTGGATTTCAGCGGCTTCGAGCACGTTCCAGTTCGCCATCATGTTGACACGGAAGACCCTGTGCTCGGGGTCTCTGTTCGGGGCCGGGATGGCGGCCATGTGGATCACGGCATCGGCACCGGTGAGTGCGTCGACCACCTCGCCGTAGTCGGTCACGTCGATTCGCCAGAAGTGGGCGGCGTTCGAAGCAGAGCCTGGCCGCGGTGGGACCGCATCGGCGTTGTGGACTTCGTAACCGCTGGCGGCCAGTTCGGCAATGATGTATTCGCCAGCCCTGCCCGACCCGCCTGTAACAACTATCTTTTCAGACATTCATCTCCCAGCTTAGTGTTTTTGGTGACGTTGACGCCAATCAGACCAAATCAGTGCCGATCAGTATGTGCTCGAAGCCGCGAGCGCGGGAAGCCCGGCCCTGTCATTGCGGAGAGTTCGACAACACATACGACCCGTTCGACCCGTTCGACCCGTTCGACGGGCTCAGGGCAGGCAAGCTCAGGGCGGGCAAGCTCAGGCCAGGCGTGGCAATCAGCATTCAACACGCGGCGACATCTCGATTCGGCTGGCGGTAATCTCTTCGCTCGGCCACGGTCGCTCCAGTGTCTGTGCGTCAGCCACCCTTTAACTGCCTGCGAATTTCGGTGTGAGGACTCGTAACTACGAGTAGCCGGGTAACATTTCTCACGATATGCCCGTGTTCTATCAGCACCCGGGAAAATAACATACACAGACAAAAGCAGAAAGTTCAGAAATCAAACATGGTCCTCGAGAAGCTCAAGCAAGTTCCAGATCCAACATACGTGCACGCCGGGCCGCTGACTGATTTCGTGGCGAGTCTCTTTACTGGCGCCGGAATGCCAGAGGACGAGGCCCGGCTGTGCGCCGAGGTGCTGGTCGACGCCGATATGAACGGAATCGATACGCACGGCGTTTGCTACAACCTCGATCTCCACTACCTGACGGGTCTTCTGAACGGCTACATCAACCCGGCGCCCAACATCAAGGTGACCTACGAGACGCCCGGCACGGCGGTGATCGATGCGGACCGCGGCATGGGGATGATCGCCAGTGTGCAGGCGATGGAACTGGCTATCGATAAGGCCAGTAAAACGGGGGGCATGGCATCGGTCGCGGTCAAGAACTCGTCGCACTACGGGGCGGCTGGCTACTACGCCCGGCAGGCGTTGAGCCACGACATGATCGGCTTTTCGATGTCATCGGGCGGCGGACGCGTGATTATCCCGCTGAACGGTCGTTGGCCGTGGATGGGCACGAACCCGATGGCATTCGCTGCGCCTGCCGACAAAGAGCCGCCGTTCGTGATCGACATGGCGTCGTCAATGACTTCGTACGGCAAGGTTTCTATCGCGCAGGCGTTCGGGGTCGATATTCCTGAAGGCTGGGCGCAGGACGCCAACGGCAAGCCGGTCACCGACATTTCAAAACGCAGCGAAGCCATCGGACAGCCACCCCTGGGAGGCGACTACGACCACGGTGCGCACAAGGGCATGGGGATCGCCATGATGGCCGATGTGCTGGGGGCGGTGCTACCGGGAGAAACTCTTTCCGGAATGCTGTTGGACAATCCGAAGGGCGGGCGTTTCTGCCATTACTTCCAGGCGACCTGTATCGATGGATTCCGGCCTGCAGCCGAGTTCAAGGCAGATATGGACGACATGCTCCGGACTCTGCGTGAGCAGGAGTCGGCGCCGGGTGCGCCCGATATCCAGTACCCGGGGCATCCAGATGCCATTTATTTTCAAAAGCGTACCGAGACCGGCATTCCCCTGCCACGCCACACGGTCAACTATTTCAAGCAGATGGCCGACCAACTAAATGTGGAATGGACTATTGACGGGTAGGGGTTTCACGGCGACCGCCCAGTCGTGTGACAAACCGTGATGGAGGTAGACACTCCAGCACAATAAGGTGGCCTTAACTGGAGGTTACCTTATGCCATCGCCATTCGATGTTGTTGGCAACTGGACTGAAGTCAAAGAAGACATCATCCGTGAATACGCTGTTCCGTATGCCAAGATTCTCTCTAGGCAATCTTGGTCGAAAGGTTTCGCGTTCATTGACGCCATGGCAGGACCTGGACACGCAATTTCGAAGACCACAGGTAGTCTTATTGCCGGGAGCCCAGCGGTCGCCCTGGCCGTCGAGCCCCGATTTGACGAATTCCACTTTATCGAATCAGATCCAAATAAAGCTGATGAGCTTCAGCGCTTAGTTTCTGGACGGCCCGAAGCACATGTCTACCGTGGAGACTGCAATCGTATTCTTATTGATGAAATTTTCCCTAAGTTTCCGTATGTGTCACGCAAACGTGCCCTTTGTGTGATTGATCCCTACAAACTCAATCTGAATTGGGAACTGTTTGAAACTGCCGGGAAACTTAAGACCATTGATTTGATTTTGAATTTCCCGGTCATGGATATGAACATGAATGTCCTCTGGCAAAATCCTTCAGGAGTCCGCAGCGACCAATCGGCCCGCATGAATGCGTTCTGGGGTGACGATTCATGGAGGGCAGCGACATACAACACTCAATTTGGAATGCTTGGAGAGGACCGTGAATTAAAAGGCAGCCCAACAGCAATAATCAATGCATTTAAGCAGCGATTAGTTGACAAAGCGGGATTCGAATACGTCGCTGAGCCGATCCCAATGAGGACACCCAGTGGTGCCATTGTTTACTGGCTATTCTTTGCATCTAATAATTCGACAGCCTTGAAAATCGCCGAACAAATCGGCTACCCCCTGATGGTCCGTCCCTCTTACGTACTCGGCGGACGCGGTATGGAGGTCGTCGACAGCGATCAGATGCTCCGCCAATACGTCACCGCCGCCGTTGATATAACTCCCCAAAGACCCATCCTGATTGACAGATTCCTCAACAACGCCATTGAAGCCGAAGCCGACGCCATCGCCGACGGAACCGACGCCTTTGTCCCCGCCGTCATGGAGCATATCGAGCTTGCCGGCATCCATTCCGGCGATTCAGCCTGCGTCATTACGCCCGTGACCATACCCCAAAAGCATATAGATACCATCTATGAATACACCAAAAAAATCGCTATAGAATTAAACGTCATCGGCCTGATGAATATGCAGTACGCAATAGCCGATGACATCGTCTACGTCCTTGAAGCAAACCCACGGGCCT
>JADFLG010000170.1 GCA_022564545.1 Chloroflexota bacterium
AAGCAAGTCGCATACATGCAGACCGCATAGCGCTGTCATTCCGGCCCGGGTTCCGCTTTGAGCGATGGACTTACCGGCAACTGTGGTCGGACGTCGGCGCCATGAGTGCGATGTTGCGTTCCGCTGGCCTTCAACCCGGTGATCGCGTACTGATCTGGGCTCCCAGCTGCCCGCAGTGGGCGGTCGCGTTTTTCGGAACGCTCAAAGCCGGTGGAATTGTCGTGCCCATGGATCTCAGGGTTTCCGGGTCGTTTGTGCAAACCGTGATCGAAAAGACCGAACCCCGCTTCGCGATCGTGTCACAGGTCACTCCAGATCACCCGGCTCTCAAGGATGTTGAGCGCCTTCACTTCGAGGATTTTTCTGATCTGCTTGAGACCGCACGGGCAGATGCGGATGACGCGGACAACTCCCAGGAACTGGCGGAGATCTTGTTCACGTCAGGCACGACCGGCAATCCCAAGGGCGTGATGCTGACCCATGAAAACCTGATTGCCGCCGTGGACTCCGCGTTGCACCAAATGCCGGTCAATCCCGAAGACCGGATGCTATCGGTCCTGCCGTTAAGCCATGTCTATGAGCAGGCGGGGGGACTGCTTTTGCCGATGTGGAACGGAGCGGGTGTCACTTATGCAACGAGCCGCGAGCCACAGCGTCTTTCCCGGCTCATAAGGGACACGAGCCCCACAACGATGCTGGTTGTGCCACAGGTGCTCGATCTCCTGATGAAATCTATCGAACGGGAGGTGTCCCGGCAGGGCAAAGAGCGCGTATGGCAGGTCCTGAACGGAGTTGCCCGCTACTTTCCGATTCCAGTGCGCAGACTGATCTTCCGGTCCGTGCACAAACGTTTCGGTGGCTCGCTGGTGCGGTTCATATGCGGGGGAGCGGCCATCTCGGTGCCTGTAGCCGAGGCATGGGAACGGCTGGGTGTCAAGGTGGTGCAGGGTTACGGGGCCACCGAAGCATCGCCAACGATTAGCTCGAGCACCTATTCGGACCGTCGTTTCGATTCCGTAGGCAAGCCTCCATCCGGCATCGAGGTCCGCATTGCTGATGACGGCGAAATCCAGGTCCGGGGGCGCAACATTACTCCCGGTTACTGGCAGGACGAGCAGGCGACGGCCGATACGTTTGACGGCGAGTGGCTAAAAACTGGCGACATGGGCGAATTCGACGATGACGGCTACCTGTACCTGCGGGGGCGTAAACGTCACATGATCGTGCTCGCGAACGGCATGAACGTATTTCCAGAAGATGTCGAGGCTACCATTCTCGGCACAGGACTCGTGAGCCAGTGTGCCGTGGTGGGGTTCACCCCGAACGAATCAGTTACAGTGCACGCGGTGTTCCCGGCCAGCGAGGGAGAATCTGCCAGCGAGGCCGTAAGACTTGCCAATGCCACGCTCGGCGACCACCAACGCGTTGCCGATTATTCCCTCTGGCCCGGCGATGCCCTCCCGATGACCCACACGCTAAAGGTCAAGAAAGCCGAGATTCTGGACTGGTTGGATTCGAAGGATGCGCCTTCGCAACCTGACGCGGCCGACGGTGCAGCAGACGCGAAAAGCCCGACGCTGTACAAGATACTGGCTTCGATCGTAACCGCGCTTCCAGAAGATGTTTCGCCCGATTTCAGGCTGGGATCGGACCTGGGGCTGGATTCGCTGGGCCGGATCGAGTTGATTGTCGCCGTTGAAGAACAGCTTGGCGTATCGCTCGACGAGTCAGAATTGCAAGATGAAACGACCATTGGCCAGGTGCAGGGCATGATCGACGCTGGACCTGACACCGGGCCGCGTATTCAGCCGAGTTTTGCGGCGTGGGGGCGGAGATTCTGGGCGCGAGGTATCCGCGGGGTGCTTCAGCCGGCTTTGATGTCGACTTCAATGCGAATCGGCTTCGCCCGGCGGGTGACCGGCACCGAGCACCTGGCCGGGCTGGAGCACCCGGTGGTCTTCGTGGCGAACCATAATATGCGATCAGACGTCGGATTAATGCTTCGATCGTTTCCGTGGCGAACGCGAAGACGGCTCGCGGTGGCTGCCGCTGCTGATCTATGGCGGAACCGGTTGCGGGCTGTGGTGAATCCGTTGTTTGGAAACGCATTTCCTATTGAAAGGCAAGGACCGGCCCTGCCCAGCCTTGAAAATCTCGGCAGGGTGCTGGACGAGGGTTGGTCGATCTTGATATTTCCCGAGGGCGACCTTTATCCCGGCACTGAAATACAGCCCTTCAAAACCGGTATCGGAATGATCGCGGTGGAGGGCGGAGTGCCGATCGTTCCGATGCGGCTGACGGAAGGCAAGAAGGGCTGGCCCGCCGGGTTTCACGTGGTGCGTCGCTCAAAGGTTGAGGTCGCGTTCGGCCAGCCTATTAGATTCCGCCGGGGGGATTCGTATCGTGATGTGACGATGGAGATCGAGGACGCAGTACGGAAACTGTGAGCAGGGTTTTCATGGTTAAGAAAATGAATCCACCAGGCGGGCCAGCCGTCGCTTGCCGTCGCCTCGCACCGGTGGAAAGTGGCTG
Organism: Chloroflexota bacterium; assembly: GCA_022564545.1. Taxonomy (GTDB): domain Bacteria; phylum Chloroflexota; class Dehalococcoidia; order Lucifugimonadales; family Lucifugimonadaceae; genus Lucifugimonas. Next base: position 2,533 of record JADFLG010000170.1, read on the forward strand.
AACCATATGCTGTCGAAGTCGTACTGCAGCAGTTTTTCGATCGAGGCACGGGCCGCGGGGTAATCGGGCGTGACGTACCTTGCCGGTCCCCCAAGCCGGCCGCACCTGTGCTGCAAAGCATCGCCAACCAGCAGCCAGCCGTGCTCCTGCGACAGCAACGAAATGCAGCCCGGTGTATGCCCGGGAGTGTGCACAACCCGCACGCCATCGTGGATCGGCAACGGGTCTCCGTCACGGAGCCGGTAGTCTACTTCAACCGGACGACCGTACATTGGCATGATGAGAGGACCCAAAACTGCGGACAGGATGGGGCGCACAAACGGATTTGGACGGGGTTGTTCACCATTCAAAAGAGCGGACTCGATCTCATGTGCAGCAACCTTCGCCCCAGACCGCCGCGACGCGCCTGAAAGCCCTCCCGAGTGGTCCGGGTGATAGTGGGTCACGACGATCAGTTCGATGTCGGGAAATGAGAGATTCGCGGCGTGCAAACCGGCATCGATCATCGGAGCGCTTCCCCTGATGCCGGTATCCACGAGAATTGGCCCGTTATCACTCGCGATCACGGTCACCCGGGCTCCAAACGCCCTGATCTGGAAGATGCCGGGACCGGTCGAAATCGGACCGAACGCCGATTTTTTTAATCTTCCAAACATGGGTGGATAGCCTACCTGACCTGCCCCCCGGTCATGCCCCGCGGAGCTCGCGCGGGCACCCACCGCCTCGCTGAGATGGGCCAAGCAATTCACTTGCGCCCGGCCCTGAACCCTCGCACGCCCGGTGTGGAACGCAATGCTCGCGCCATCGGTCATGTTAGTCCGATCGCATCTAACCTTGAGTCCGTTTTCGCGCCAACTTGAAGGTTAGATCTACGAGCTCATCCGGCCTCTGTCATAATTGCGCTGGCGTTATTAGACGAGCAAGGAGTATTCGGCGGATGCGCGAGATACTTGGCGAAGCTAAGACGGTTCGACAGCTAATGACCGGAACAAAGTTTTCGATCGACTATTATCAGCGTGAGTATCGCTGGGAGGCGAAACAAGTCTCAGAACTGATCGAAGACTTAGCATCTCGGTTCCTTGAGGACTACGACGAAAACCACGAACGGGCAGCTGTCCAAGATTATGGTCATTACTTTCTCGGCTCGATCATCCTCAGCCGGAAGGATGGACACGACTTCATAATCGACGGGCAGCAGCGTCTAACGACGCTGACGCTGCTGCTCATCCATCTGAATCACCTACAGGCCAGGCGAGATGACCAGGTCAGCATCAGTGAATTGATTTATTCCGAAAAATTCGGCAAGAAATCGTTCAATATTGATGTCGCTGAGCGTGCTCAGTGCATGAACGCATTGTTCGAGGACGAGCCTTTTGATCCGGATGGTGAATCTGAATCAGTACACAACCTCATGGGGCGTTACGCAACGATCATTGACCGATTTCCAGAGGAATTGTCAGGTGACGCCCTGCCTTACTTCATCGATTGGTTGATCGAGAGTGTGCACCTGGTAGAGATTACCGCGTACTCGGATGACGATGCATACGCCATCTTCGAGACAATGAACGACCGCGGTTTGTCATTGACTTCGTCAGAGATGCTAAAGGGATACCTTCTGGCCAACATTGCGGGCGATGACGCTAAGGCACGAGTCAACGAAGCATGGAAACGTGAGGTCGGAGCATTTGTTGGAATCGACAAGGAAGGCGATGCTGATTTCATCAAGGCCTGGCTCCGAGCCCAACACGCAGGCTCAATTCGCGAGCGCAAGCGTGGTGCCATTCCACTTGATTTCGACCGAATCGGGACCGAGTTTCACAGGTGGGTCAGAGATAAACGAGAAGTTATCGGACTTGAGTCGTCGGCGGATTTTGAACGATTTGTCGAGTCCGAAATGTCATTCTTCG
>JADFLG010000062.1 GCA_022564545.1 Chloroflexota bacterium
TCGGGTTGTGTGGCGCGAACTTGATGTACTCGATCTCGGCCATCGACGCGATGCGCCTGATCTCGGATATGCCGCCCGTGTGGGCGATGTCGGGCTGGATCACGTCGACGAGGCGCCGGTGCAAAATATCGCGGAAGCCGTATCGGAAGAACAGGCGTTCGCCGGTCGCGATATCTGTCCGGTGATTCGCGTTGCGCACCTGCTCCATTGCATCGAGATTATCGGGCGGGACAGGCTCTTCGAAGAACAGCAGGTTGAACTCTTCGATGGCGTCGATCTGCCGATTTGCCAGCGACGGCCGGGCGCGCCCGTGGTTGTCGATCATTATGTCGACTTCTGGCCCGAGTCCCTCTCGCATTCCCTTGATCTTCTCGTGCAGGTCGTCGACCACGTCGGTTTCGTAGAACTTGTCTCGCCCCACGACCCACCCGCCGGTCTTGAACGCCGTGAACCCCTGGTCGACGGCCTCTGTACCGCCCCGGAGGTCCTGCGCGTGCGTGTAGGCGCGAACCCGGTCGCGCACCGCGCCCCCGAGCATCTTGTAAACCGGCAGGTTGTAGACCTTCCCGGTGAGGTCCCACAGTGCGATGTCGATGGCTGCCATCGCACTGCCCATTACCACGCCGCCGCGCCAGAAACCGTGGCGGTACATGATCTGCCAGTTTTTCTCGATTTCAGTCGGGTCCCGACCGATCAGGCGGTTTGCGAGAGTATTAATTCCAGCCGCAACGGCCTCTTCGTGCCGTTCGAGCGTCCCTTCGCCCCAGCCGTGCACGCCCTCGTCGGTCTCGACCTTGCAGAAAACCCAGTTGCGCCTTCCGCCGTGCATCAGAAAAGTTTTAATGTCGGTGATCTTCATGTTTTTCGTAGAGCTAACTTAATTGGTCGTATTCGGCTGGGATGGGGGCGAGACTGTCATTGCGAGGAGTCCGACGACGTGGCAATCAGCCTACGCCACGGAGCGACCTAGCGATTCAGCTACAATCGGACTTGCGATAGATTGCTCGCCATCGCGAATGCAGAAGGTACGACCTTCGTGACGAGCCGTTTGCTCAAAGCCGGGTATTGCCACGTCATCGGACTCCTCGCAATGACACCCGACGCCCGAAGCCATAGTTAAAGGTCCTTGATTCTCGGGTAGATCACCAAAACCAATGCCACGATTCCAAGGCAGCCCGCAGACAAAAGCATGTAGCCCGCGCCTACCCCCCATCTGTCGGCCGCGACACCGGCGGCCAGGCCCGCAAATGGCGCCAGGGCTGTGTCGAGCAACGTTGCCGAGATGATCCGACCCCGCAGGCGGTCCGGGGCAAGTTCCATCAGGGTCGCGCTGTTGCCCGCGCGGAAAAGTGTTTGCGAAGCGCCTATCCAGATAATCAGCGGGAAGACCATCCACATGTAGACGGCACCCGAAAATGCCAGCAACGCTACTCCGTACGAAGTCGCGGCAAACAACATCAGCCGGCCCTTGTAACTCACTTCGCGTCTTGAAGCGATGAACAGGCCCGCGGTAAGTCCACCAATCGCTCCCACAGATTGGATTATTCCCATCAACCCGATTCCGCGACCGTATTGCTCTTCGACCAGTTGTGGCAGCAGCACCTGGTGCGAGAAACCGATGGCAAGCGGCCCCATGCCCAGCAGCACCAACGCCAGTATCACCCGGTGGCGACCGATGTAGACAAACCCTTCCACCAGCTGAGTGATTGGATTGCCGAGAGATTTGTTTGAAGTTTTTTTCGGGATGGCGATCTTTGAGGTCGTCCATATCACGACCAGGAAGGCTCCGGCGGCCCAGACGTACGCCCATCCGACATCGGTGGCGATGATCAACGCTGCGATAGCTGCCGGGCCGACAAACCTCGTGCTGTTGATCGCGATCGAGTTGAGCGACATTGCATTGATCATGTCTTTCCTCTCGACCAGGTTTGGGATGATCGATGTGCGGACCGGCTGGTTCATCGCCATGCCGGCGCCAAGACCGAACGCCAGGACATAGACGTGCCACAGTTCAAGGAGGCCGGCAAGCAGCAATACCGCCATCGTGCCGTGCATCAGCAAGGTCCAGACCTGAATGACCATCAGCAGCCTGCGACGGTTGAACATGTCGGCAGCTACGCCCCCGAAAAGGCCCAGTACCAGCATGGGAAGCGCCCTGACGACCAGGACAGTGGCAACAGAAGTCGATGAGCCCGTCAGTTCCCAGACGAGCCAGGCACGGGCCACCATGTCGGCGTGCATCGCGGTGGCGGCGAGGACCTGCCCGAACCACAAATACCGGAAATTGCGGTTCTTGAGCGATCTGAACGCAGACGCCAGAATATCGGGCATCAGGTGCGACAATGCCCCTCGGGATGCCGGTTCGGTAGTTGCCTCTTCGTTACTCAATCTGGGCGAAGTATATGCTCGCGAACAACCGCGTTAGTCGCCGGGCGTGCCGCGGCCGCATCCCGATTCAATCGGGACTCCGCGGGGCACACCAGGGCATGGCCGTTTTGTCGCCCGGGCGCGTGCGCCGGGGTTTAGAGCCACCACCGGCTAGCGCCCCAGCTCCGTCCGGAGCGCCTGTGCGACGATCTCCGCCTCACCCGGCTCAAGCGCTACCGGGGAGACGTGTAGCTCGCCGACGTCGTTGCCCACGCCAACGTGGATTGACGGGTCACCCGACGCCAACTTCTCCTGGATCTCAACCGCCGACGGTCCGTCCCAGCCTTCATCGAAGTAGAAGGCCGCCGTCGGGCCCTGCCTGTTTGATTCGCCGTCTTCGATCACCGGTCGCACTCCGGCGATGTCGTCACCCGCAGCCACTATCGTCTCCGACCAACTCCGCCATGTCGCCCACTCCTCCTCGTGGTCCATTGAGACGAACCGGTCGAGCGCGGCGAGCAGGCCGGCGATTTCCTCTTTCGCCACCTTGCATGCCCTCCCAACCGACGCGTGAGGCGACATGTTCAGCCGTGCAGCCTCGACAAGGTCGGCCCTGCCGGCCAGGATGCCGGTGGACTGTGGCCCGCGCACCCCCTTGCCGCCGGAGAAGGTCACAAGGTCGGCACCGTCCGCAATGTACGCTGTCAGGTTGTCTGCTGGCGGCAACATGGCCGCGCCGTCAACGATTACCGGCACATCTTGTTCGTGGGCGACGGCCACTACTTCACGCAGCGACAGGTCACAGGTGAACGGAGGGCCGAAGACATATGTGACGGCGGCCGTCTTTTCGTTAATCGCCGCCGCCAGTTGCTCGGCAAGAGTACCTTCGCCCTTGCCCCATTCCCTGAGTTTCGCCCCTGCGGTCCGATAGCAGATCTCGAACCCGAAGCGGTGTTTTTCGTATATGAGAATCTCGTCTTTCATCCCCGTGGTATCGGGCAACTGCAGGATGCGGTCGGGGTCCTGACCCGCCATGCAGGCCGCCGCCTGCACCAGCAGGCCCGTCGACGCCCCGGCCACTACGAGGCCGGCCTCTGCGCCGGTGTATCGTGCCAATCGCTCGCCTGCCCGCCGGTTCAACTCGTTGAAGTCGATGAATGTATCTGCCGCATCGACCATTGCCTGCTGGACCTCTGCCGGCATCCGGCTCCCGCCGAGCATCGTCACCCAGCTCCTGCCATTAATGACTCGCTTCAGCCCGAGGCTGTCGAACTGCGCAGAACCGGTTGAGTTGGTCGTGGACATTTGAGACTCCTGGTTATTACGGGCTTCCGTTCCAGATCGGCAATACAGCAGGCCAATATATACCCGCTCGTGACTGGCGACGGACCGGGGCGGCCTGGCCCTTGCCGGACCCAACCTGGGTCGGCGCAGCATATGCCTGCCAATTTCACGCGGCTACCTGTCTGTGACCGGTGCCGGTGCATGAATCAACTGCCAGGCTTCCCGTTCGAGTGCACGGACCTCACCCAGGCCGATGCCCAGCCCCGACGCTGTTTCGGCCGGTGTTGCTGCGGCGACGTCGATGAGGCCGAGTCGGAGTTCCAACACATTGCGGTGCCGAACGGGCAGGGTTGCGACCGCGTTTTTGGAAAATTGCCGCGCCACATCGCCCGGAATCGACCTTGAGTGGCCGTCTGCGGCTCGGAACAGGCGGTCCATCATTTTCGTTCGCCCCATTGCCATCAGCCGTTTGAAGGCAGTCTTTGCCCTGTGTTCGTCGGTCGACCCGAGGTGGTCCGCATCCTCCTGAGCAACGCTTTCCAGGCAGAGCCATCCCTCGCGTTCGCCGCCGGACCGCAGTCCGTGTATCGCCAGCCGCCACGACCTTTCGTCGCTGGAAACCAGCAGTACCCGCAGTACCTGTACAGCTTTCTGTGAGCCATTTTTTCCCAGTGCTAACGCCGCAGAGATTCGATCTTTCGTTTGCCTGCTCTTGAGCATTCTGCGCAGGTGGGCGATGCGTTCTTCGCCCGACCCGCTGAGCTCCGACGCCACACGCCTGAGATGAGTCCCCTCCGACTCGTCGTCGGTCTTGCTCAAGGGTGGCGCGACGTTGCGTTCTGGGTCCGTGCCGTTTATGTGTTTGTGTCGGGGCAACGCAATGTGTGTAAGGTTTTCGAACCTGGTGCGCCGAGAATTCTACATATCCTGTTGCCCGGAGACGCTGGGCCGCGTGTCACCCCCAAAATTGATGTGCGAGGAACACGACGACCGGCCTGTGTGGCAGCACCAAGGCGATGAGGTGCAGGCCTTCTGGCTGATTCGGGGGAGCAGCAAATAGATTGGTGGTGTCATCAACTCCGGTTCCCGCTGGCGCGGGCTCCGAAATCCAGAGTAAAAACGGCCAGAACAAGTAACGTGAGGAACGATGATGGGCAAAATAGTCGACTTTTTCCAGGATTATTCGGAAGAAACATTTGACGCAATTTCAGTTCTCCTTGTCGACGACCAGCCGGTATTCCGAAACGTTGCCCGCTCGGTGCTCGAGCGAGACGGCGCATGCGAGGTGATAGGCGAGGCCGAGGATGGTGCGCGCGCCCTCGAGATGATGGGCAAACTGAACCCCGACATTGTCGTCATGGACGTGCAAATGGAAGGAATGAACGGAATCGAGACGACGCGGCGCATCCTGTCGCGCCACCCGCAGGCGAACATCATTCTTACCAGCATGGGTTCAGATTCCGAGTATCCGATTCTCGCCCGAGAGATTGGCGCACGGGGTTTCGTACCGAAGCGCAACCTGAACGTCGCACTGCTCCGCAGCCTGGTCGGTGGAGGTCCTCCCGGGGGTGCCGACGCTCTCGCTGCCTAGCTGCAGCCCGCAGCAGCAACTATGCGCCCGGAAGCCCCGGTTCATCGGGGCTTTTTGATCTGCTGACGGTCCCCGAAATTTATGTCGCGCCCAGCGCCCCTTAGAAAGCGCCGTGCGCCATACCACCTGGCATAAACAACAGGGCTCACCCCGGCGCGTAGAAACCCCCAGCCGCCGTGTGGCTCGCGTCACTGACCCGTTTCGCAATCCACCAATATGCTGGGCGCACGCGAGAAGTAACAACCGATTGAACGGGTCCCAACAGATCGTAAAACCTATGAACCAGACAGCGCCTGAACCTGTCCTGCCGTTGGCTGTGGCGCCAGCTATGGGGCGAAGTATTTTTCAGAGCCCGCTGGTAATCGGCGTTGTGGCCATCACCATAATGACAGGGGCGATTATCGCTTTCGGATCGAGTTTGATCCCGCAGAACACACTGAAGAGCATCAGCCAGGGTCAAATCGAAGACCTGGACAGGTTCGCATCGGTAATCCACTACGGCGATGCTGAAATCACCGGTTCAGGCGCACGAGAACGCCTTGCCTCGGTGGTTGGCACAACTTCATTCGACGCCCTGATGAAGCGTGGGCTGTTCGGCGCGAACGCACAGCGGCTCGATCTCTACTCGACCACCGGCGAACCCCTCTACGCCACCAGCGGCAGAGTGCCGGTGTTACAGGGCTCAATGCTGACGGCGTTCGATGACGCTATCAACAATCGATCATCGTCGGTTCACATGGAACCCGACGCTGCGCTTGCGCGGCTCGGTATCGAAGCCAACCTGCTGCAGACCTACAAGTTGATCTGGGACCAGCCTCCCGGAAACGGTCAGTCGGCACGGCCACTGATGGTCGCGGCAATCACGACCGATGTCGGTCGCGATCTGGGCGTGGCACACAAGAGTGTCTGGCTGATAGCGGGGGTGTTCAACGCCGGGATGGTCCTCGTGCTGCTTGTGCTCCACTGGGCATCAGCACGCGCACAGGGTCGGCTCGAACGGGCAAACCAGGCGCTGGCCGTTCAAAACCTGGCGGTGCGCGAGTCACGAGAACGTATGGTCCAGGCGGCCGACAGCACCAAGAAGGCCATTGCCGAGGAGCTCCACGGCGCGGTGCAATCGAAATTGTTCGCGGTCTGGATGCGGCTGATCCAGTTCAAGGAATCGAACACGAACGCGAGTCCCGACCAGGTCGAGGAGTTGGAATTAATTGCCGCAGAACTCGACAACATTCGAGAAGAAGACATACGGGGCATTTCGCACCGCCTGCACCCGAGCATCGTCCGCGTGGGTGCCGCAGTCGGACTTCGGTCGCTCAGAAACTTCTATGAGTCGATGATTCCTGTTGAACTCGAGATAAACGAGGCGGCGGCACAACTGGAACCGGCAGGTACTTCCGTGATCCCCGACAATATGAAACTTGGTGTGTACAGAATTGCCGAACTGGCGATGGGCAACGTTGCCAAGCACGCTAAAGCAACCGTGTGCACAATCGGTTGGTCGTACGAAGAACTTGAGCAGCAGCTGGTAATGACGATCACTGACGACGGCATCGGGTTCGATCCAGCGCAGGTCCGGCAGACGGGCCTCGGTATGGTGAACATCGGCGATTATGCGGATGCCATGAACGCCACCCTGGAGATTGATTCGAAACCCGGGCGCGGGACCCGGCTGAAATTGGTCATTCCGTTCGAGGCTCCGATCATCCTGGAAGACCCGACGGGCCAACAAGACCAGGTTGAGCATAGCTTCGAGGTTAGCGGCGTAACCGTGGAACGAGCTTCCGCGGCATAGCAGTGGTGCGCACCCACCGTGCGATTGGCATATTCCCGCAGGGTTGGTGAAACCATCGGCCATTTTCTGCTCCAGGCCAGGTTTGTACTATCGATTCAGGCCACGCAGATATCCCGAACCACTGGCTGAGATCCGAGCATGTACAGAGTCCTTCTAATCGACGACCAGCCAATCTTCCGTGACATCATTCGGGCAATGCTCGATAAGGCCGGAGGGTTCGAGGTGGTCGCCGAACGTGCGGACGGGAACCGGGCAGCAACCTCGTACGGGGAGATTCTGCCCGATGCGGTGATCATGGACGTGCAGATGCCGCAAATGAACGGCTTCGAGGCCACCGGGGCAATACTCGAGATCGATCCTCAGGCAGTGATCATACTGACGTCGATGTTGCAGAACGACGAGTACGAGCGACTTGCCGAGGAGGCTGGTGCTGCTGCGTTCTACCCGAAGCGGCAACTCGACGTCGAGATCGTGCGCGACCTTATCGAGCTGCGTCACCGGCAGGCCACGGCGGCTTAGCTCAACTCAACCGTTTTGGGGCTTACTTGCTTCTCCCCGGAGAGAAGGTTGGGTTGTGGGGAAAGCCATCGGCGGTGGTTTAGAAGCCATCGAAAAGGCGTCGTTTACTCAGCAACTTCCCCATCACCCGCGCCCCGATCGCATCGGGGCACCCGTCTTCCCAAAAGGAGAGGGGGATTAGCTGTCACAATCAGTTCTTGCGTTTGGCCCTTCGCTGCGCCAACGCGGAGCCGGCCACTACGAGCGCGGCACCCAGGTAAAGCTCGCCGCCCACCGATTCGCCGAGTATCCACCAGCTGAGCAGCACACCGAAAATCGGCTGGCTCAACGAGATTACGGTCACGCGCGAGGGCAGGTATCGCCTCAGCAGCCACGTCTGACCTATGAACGCCAGTCCAGCGATCAACACACCGGTGTAGAACAGCGCGACCACCAATCTGGTGGTAATTACGAATGGCTCATCGGATTCGAATATCAGGCTGGCGATCACGAAGGTACTCACTCCGAATACCCCCTGGGCGATGAGCAGCTTGTGCTGCGCTATTCCCTGACCGAGCTGCGACAGGTACACCTGTCTGCCACCCAGCAAGACAGCTGAACCGAGCAGCAGAAGGTCGCCAAGCAGGAAATCGCTGCTCGAATCGGCGAATCCCCTGTAGAACACCGCGACAACCCCCGAGTAGGCCACCAGTGTGCCGAAGGTCCTTGAGCGGGACATTCGATCGCCGGGGACGAAGAAGTGGGCGAACACTCCGGTCCACAGCGGAAAGGTTGACGTAACGACCACCGCATGCCCCGCGGTCGAGAAATCCTGACCAATGTTCATAAAGGCCAGTTGAACCGTGAACAGAGTCCCGAGGAGGGCGAGCGGGACCCACTCGTGCCGCTGAATTCTGAACGACTGCCGGGTGGCGACCGCATAAATCAGAACGACAAGCCCACCAATGGCGAACCGCAGCCACCCCAGTCGCAGGGGGCCGGCATCATCAAGGCCCGCCTTTGTGGCGACCGGGTTGCCAGCCCACATCGTGGAAAGTATCAGCGCCAGCGCACCGGCCCGAGCAGTAAGTGGTCGACGGATGTTTTGTCCTGCTGATCGGCCCGGAGCGTCGCTGTGCGGGCTTGCTGGGCGTTCTGGGCTTCTGGGACCGTCAACGTTGCCGGGGTCGCCAGATATGCCGGGTGGGGTTGTTGGCATAGACGATTAGCGTTTGCCAACGGCCTTAGCTGCGAGATCGACAACTCCCGGAACGTCTTCACACCACCGGGTCACTACTACGAGGTCCTTCTCCGGGTCGATCACGACGCAGTTCCCGCCGGCTCCCGAAGCTGCGAAAGTCGATTCGGAAGCATACCGCCCGTAGCGCCGGTAACGAACGGGGCCGGTATTGAGCCACCACATGTAGCCGTACTGGACGTTCAGTTCGCACGGCGTGGTCATCATGTCGATCCAGCGCTCAGAAATGATCTGCCGGTCGCCCCAATGGCCGCGTCTTAGATACAGCAGGCCAAAACGCGCATGATCGATGGCGCTGATCCAGAGCCCGCCGCCCCAGTGGGCCCCGCCCGAGACGGATTCGGCGATCAAACCGTCGACGTTCACTGTCGAGTGGTCGCCGTATCCGTGCCATTCCCAGGTTGCCGAAGCGCCGATGGGGTCCATGACCTCGCGCTTCAGAACGTCGGGCAGCGGTTCACCCCACACGGCAAGCAGGGCCAGTGCCGTCCTGTTCACCCGAACGTCGTTGTACTCCCAGTGGCCGCCCGGTCGTCGACGCTCTTTGCGATTGGCCCCGCCGGTCACGCCCATGCCCACGATCGCAAGGTCACGGTCCCAATCGACGATATCGGGCTTCGAGAAGAGAGTCCCCTCCCACTCGGAGGTCTGCTGCAAAAGATGCTCCCACGTAACCCCACGGTTCTGATCGGTATCGAAGCCGTCGATTGGCTCGCCTGTGCTGCCCCCGGAGCCCGCCATAGTGATCGACCTGCCAGATTCGTATTCGATGACCCGGTCGGAAGCGCTCTTGATAAGCCCTTTGTCGAACGCCAGGCCAGCCACGGTCGATATGTAGCTCTTCGTGGCGCTGAACGTGAGATCGACGCGCTCGACATCGCCCCACTCAGCGACGATAAAGCCGTCTTTCAGGACGACGCCCGCTGGCCCGCCGCGGTCTTTCATTGGGCCGAGTTTCGCCGCCCACTGCGGAGCGTCCTGGCTCACGTTTGCCTGACGGAGGTCGACTGGCCAGTCGATTTCGTTATCGATAGCGAACTGGACCGCGGCATCGAGCGTTGCCTGGTCCATTCCCAGGTCCGGGGCTGCCCGGCGTTCCCAGGTGCCAGTCGCCGATGTGCCGGTCGCCCACGGGTCGGCCGCCATCGCGTCGGCCGGAGGCAAGTACAAGTCTGGTTTCGTTGTCAAATTTACCTGGTTACCTGGCCTCAGTCCTCGAGACGCTTCAGGTACTGACCGAGCCAGTCGAACTCCACGAAGTCGACGTATGCGTCCATCAGGGCCTTGGTGATCGGGCCGGCGGCGGAACCATCGCCGATTTGCCGGCCCTGGAACGACCTGACGCCGCATATGCATAGAGATGTCGAAGTCAGGAATATCTCATCGGCAGTAAAAGCGTCGAACATGTCCAGGTCCCTGGCGACAACCGGGACGTCGATCCTCTCGGCCATTTCGATCGCTGTTTCGCGAGATATTCCGCCAAGCACGTATTGTTCCTGCGGGGTGTAAATCACGCCGTCCTTGATCGTGAAGATATTTGAGCCGATACCTTCCGCCAGGAAGCCACGGGTATCGAGAAGGATTGCCCACGCCTCAGGGTCCTGTTTCTTGGCTTCCATGTCGGCCATTATCAGGTTGAGGTAGTTGTGCGTCTTTGCCCGGGGACTGAGTGATTCGGGCGGAACCCGGCGGACCGACGGGACCAGGACGTCAATGCCGTCTCTGTAGAGCCGGGCCCTCGGTTTCAGCGGCAGCGGGGCGCATTCGATGATTACGCTTGGCCCTCCTGCGGTCTCCCACATGTCGCCCCCGACGAGATCGACTCCGCGAGACACGCGCTGGCCGACCCAGTAGTCGTCATCAGGGCCGAGCAGGTGAACGTTGGCTTCCAGCACGTCCATCGTCTTATCGACCATTTCCCGCTGGCTCATCCCGGGGTCGATGTCGACGTACCGGAGCGAGTTGTAGAACCGGCTGACATGGGCTTCGATCTTGAAAATCTTGTGCCCGAACGTGCGGGTCATGTCGAACACGGCGTCGCCATACTTGAAGCCCCGGTCCCTGAAGGGCACCCTGACCTGGGACTCGGGCACTATCTCGCCGTTGAAGTAGGCGACTCGCTCGGCCCCTTTTGCTGTAGTCATCGTTAGATCGTTCCTGACTGTCCATCCCCGGCGTTCTTGGAGTCTGTTTGTCTCTGGTTTTCTCTGGCGCCTGTTGCTGGCGTTTCGGATCTTCTGGCGCGTTCGGCCCGCCTGCCTTGAATTACATTCGATTGGGAACCAGATTCGACAGGCCGTTGACCGCCCGACGGTTGGCCCGATTCGGCGGGGTTGCACGATGCTACACCCACCGCAAGGGTGCGTACAGTTGCGCACGAAAAATGGGTATATATGTGTGTATGTGCGGACGTGTCGAGGTTTCAGAATAAAGCTAACCCGAAGCAGTTCGAATTCTCGCCATGCCTGTCCTCGACGTCTCTCATAGTTCTTTCCGCGCTCTGGTAAAAGCTGCCCACGAGCGTGGGATGAGCGTCGACCGTTTCATCCAGCACCGCTTTGCCCGTCGAACCGAAACGCCTGCTGTAAACTGCGCCAACAACTTGGGAGAAACTGTCCCGACAGGATTCCGCGAACGACGACGGTGAAAAGAACTGCTGAATCAGAAAGCAGTCCAGTTAGCGGCCGTGCGGTTCTGACAGTATTGCGTCTTCTTCTGTGGCGCATTCGGTGAAAAAAACGTGGAAAAACTTCCCGAACCCAGGAACAAATGGCCGGGTTTACGATCATATTTGACGCCGAAATTACTCTTCGGTGTTCTGCTTGTCGTTGCCATTCTCTTTATCAGCAGGAACGTCCTGTTCGCTTCCGGTGTTCCGACGGGGCATGACGTTTGGGGTCATCTTGCGCGTGTCTGGTATATGGCCAGTACGCTCGCTGATGGCAACGCCCCGCCCGATTGGTTCCCTCACTGGTACTCCGGAACGGCGTTGACACAGTACTACCCACCCGGCAGTACGTTCCTGTTGGCCCCGGTACAAATGCTTACTGGTGATGTCGCCGCGACGTTCCGAATCTACGTTGGTTTAGCCGCGATTCTTGCGGGCGTTAGCACTTACGTTGTCCTTCTCCGTTGGGCCTCGTCGCCGTGGGCCGCCCTGGCCGGGTTTTTCTACGCTGCCGCGCCACAGTTCAACAGAATTGCGTACTTCGAGGGAAACATTCCGAGAATATTAATTTATGCATTAATGCCAATCATGCTTGGGTTGAGCCTGAGGTTATTGGAAACGGGATCCCGAAAGTACTTTCTACTGTTAACTGCAACGGTGGTTGTAGCCACGCACGTACACCACCAACAGACTGTGACGTTCCTCTCGATGGTTGGCATCGGCGCCCTGGTTTACGTGGTAAGAGTCGAGAGCAAAATAAGGCTCAACGCCTTAAAAACCTATGCGGCCTGGATCCTGGGAATACTTGTCTCGGCGTGGTTCCTAATTCCCGGCATTACACGCATTGATTACCCGACTGTCCCAAACGTGTCGTTCTTCGACCAGGTGTTAGAACGGGACAACCTTTCTCATCTGTTCGACCCCTCTCGCGGCACAGGAAATTTGGTCGCCGATCCATATATCGGACTTTTCCTGGCCTTTTTAGCGCTACTGGTGGTGGTGGCAAGACCGTCTCGCCACCACCTGGCACTGCTGCTGATCGCATTGCCTGCCATAGTAATGTCGCACGGATTGCAGACTCCGTTTTTCAATTACTACCCTGTGCCAGGCACGGTGCCAATTAGATTTGTTGAGACGGCCACACTCGCACTGGTGTTCATGCTCGCAGGCCTCGACGGTGCCCTGAGTGCGCTGCGTTCGCGATTTTCCAGATCTGCAGTTCCACGGAGAGCATACATACTCGTGTTCATCGTGGTCGCTCTTCTCCTCACCCAGGATTTCAGCCCGTATTGGAGCCTTGCGAAATTAAACAACCCGAGCCCGGTCGACAAGATAGTCGCTTCGCTCCCACCAAGTGTTCCAGGGGCCAGGCTAGAAGTCGGCCTGACTGGACCCTCGGCATCGACCTGGTCATTTGCGTCTATCGAAGAGACGGGGTGGAGAATTCCCGGCGGGTTCTCGCAGGAAACAACTCCGCACCAGAGAACGCTTTTCCAGTTCAACACCGCAATTAGAAATAACCAACCGCAGTTTGTGACCCGAACTTATGAAATGTGGAATGTGCGAGCTTTTGTTGGGGCTGCCGATCAATCGCTTTTGTTAGAAGAATTTAAAAACCGCGGATTTACAAAGTTCGGCGAAAATGAAGGCTACGAAGTACTGGTATCTGGAGAGCCGTCAAAACCAGTCATGGTGTTCGACCGCTCAATGATCGCCATTGGCAGAGGTGCTCCTGGAATTGTGGAGCAGTTCCCGTGGTCGAGTTTCTCCGAAGCGGAATACTTCGATGATCTGGATTTCGATTACGTAGACCGATTTGACATCATATTTTTGTGGGATTTCCTGTGGCGAGATTCGAGGCTTGTTGCAGAAAATATACGTAGTTGGGTCGCATCGGGGAAGACTGTGCTTATCGATATGACTCGCATGCCGGATCCAGGAATTTTTGACGTCAGCGTTGTAACGATCAATATGCCAGCGGAGCCGCTAATGTTTCGGGGCCCCGAGGCCGATTTCGAGTTCGTAAAAGCCTATAGCGTAGCTTGGGCGGACGGAGCGAATGAGTGGCGGGGCGTTTCATATCGTGGGCTGGACGGCGTGATGTTGAATTTCGAAGATTCACTGGGAACGATTCGTCCCGCCCTCGGATATAAAACGATCGACGAGGGCAAAGTCTATTTCCTCGGGTTGGGATGGTTAATCCATGCCTCCGGCAAGCCCGATCCCGTGGCTGTCGAATTCCTGGATGGTTTCTTCGACCGAGCTTCGCCCGTCAGAAGTACATATTTTCCAGCGGTCGAAATATCGAATTTCCGCCCGTCTTCAGACCACTGGGGGTTTGACTACAGCCTGAAAACGCCAGCCACCGTCCTGGTGTCGGAAACGTGGTCCCCGCACTGGCGCATCAAAGTCGATGGAGTTGACATTGATGTTAATCAACATGAAAACCTGATCCTGCTTGACCTCCCATCGGGCACCCATTCGGTACAAATCGACTATGGTTCCACGCCGGTTCAGTGGGCATCGGCAGCAATTTCACTTATCGTATTTTTCGCTCTCGCGTTTCTTACGATCCGGTGGGAAAAAGTGTCCGAGCGGGTTCGAACGATCGATCGAGCCATCTGGAACTCTCGGTGGTTGAAGCCAGTGCTGCAAGAAGAGGTTGCCCGCTCGATTGGGGGCACACAGTTCCCAAAAGTTCCCGGCATCGTGCTGCAAAATGGAATCCGATTTGACGGCGCTGGCACACGTCGAACGCACACCGTGGAGTTGGAGGCCGGACCCAAGCGGATGTTTTTAATTGGGCGAACAGCCGTACCGGCATCGATAGTCGTCAGGCGCGCCGGTCAGGTCGTGGGTCAGTTCGACTACTCCCGGCCAGGCGAGTGGTTCGACCTCGGCGAGCTCGACGACCAGGTCGAATTCGACGTTATCACGGCAGAAAGCCATGAATGGTCGCTGTATCTCGACACCCGCCCACCGGAGGGGCCCCGAGCGAGCTAGGGCGGTTGTGTCAGAACTCAGGGCACCGGGGCCAATGCGCACCCAATCCGGCAGCCCAGGCGACTGCTTTTATACTCGCCGTGTCGGCGTTTTGCGCCACTTCGGGGCCGCGGTCGATTACGGGCAGATCGTAAAGTTCTACGAATCGGAAAGGTTCGGCCCTGGTAGGTACAGCCCACCGAAGGTCACTGGTGCTGAGAAGCGGGTCGTGTACGGCAACCCAGACCGAGATTTCATTTCGACTTCTATAGTCGAGCGCAACAACCTCAACATGCGCATGAACATGCGAAGGTTCACGAGGCTCACCAACGGGTTCAGCAAGAAGCGTGAGAACTTAGAAGCGGCTGTTGCGTTGCACTTTGCCCACTACAACTTCGTGCGGCGACACGGCTCGCTGAGAATGACCCCTGCGATGGCAGCGGGCGTAATGCCCGACTTCTGGAAGGTCGAGGACTTAGTGGGGCTTGCCTAAAGTGGCTCGATTATCTACTGGCGAAAGTCAGGATTTATTTCGAATTTCAGATCGTCGCACTCGAAGTCGTATACGGCGATTGAGAATATCTTGTCGGTACGGTCGTACCAGTAGTTGTACACGATGCGCCAGCCGTCTTCTTCGTACCAAGAGAAGACAATCGGTGGCTTGTTAATAGTAACGACCCGCTTTCCTCGCGGATCGCGGGTCGGATCGTTTCGGATGGTTTCTAAATGACTGATTAACTGAGAACGGTAATCATCTTCAAGAGAAGTTGCTTTTCCAATAGCGTCGCCTCCTTTGAGGCTAAGCCGATTCTCCATTGCGATATTGCCTTAGCTCCTCAAGCGTCATCTCCGGCCCATCGATCTCAACTGCTGCTCGAAAAGCACTTTCGAGCAACTCCCGGTGATCTCTGAATATCATCTGAATTTTTGATGTGATTGCCGGATTCTCCGAAGCTGCTGATGTACGCAAATGTGACCATTCGGTCGTGTGTGCCAGCATGGGTCTGCCTCCCAGTCGGTGTTCACCTTTTACAAGGCCACGTAGTTATAACACACATATTAGTTACGCTACGTGAAGGAATCGTTGTGGGTTCGTCTGCTTTAGGTTGTGGGGCACCACCTAAGGTTGTACAGGCTCGCCGTACAACGCAGAGTTGTTATTTGATAGTACGCCCGTTTCGTGACAACGGTTCAGTACCAAGCGGTTGGAGTCCATGAACACGACACAGTTTGACATGAAATTTCTGTGATAACGCCCGTCCGTCAAACTCGTTTGAAATTAGGACACTACCCACATGCTCGCCTGCTTGACCCCCCTCTCCGCGCGGAGTGGGGATTTTGGAGATAACCGCTTAGTAACTATCCCAAAACGTGAAAGTGTGAAGACAAATCCCTTCTCCCCGGGGAGAAGCTCTAAGCTCACGCAACTGTTCGGGCTCTTGAGTTAGGGACGGGTGCGGCGACCCCGCTTCTCCACGGTCTTCAACGACCAAAGGCTAATCGGCCTACCGCACCCGCCTGTGCCGCAACTAAGGCAACACCGGAAATAAGATACAAGGGTAGGTTGAGGGGGAATGCTTTCGACGGTCGAGTAAAAGCCGTCGAAGCGGAAATGCCTGCGCAGCAGCATTCTCCTCCAACCCACCCTCTCCCCGACCGAGTTTATCCCGATGAAAATCGGGAGAGTGATCAGCCGCCAAAACTAAAAGATTCCACGATTCAGCCGAACTTCGGCTTGCCCGCGAGCACATACGGGCTACGTCGCCTGCCTGCCCTGAGTGCCATCCTGAGCCTGTCGAAGGGCCTGCCTGCCCTGAGCCTGCCGAACGGGTCGAACGGGTCGAACGGGTCGAACGCGCCGCACCCCCAACGACCAAACCACCACCCCCACCCCAATGTGACACCCCCA
>JADFLG010000063.1 GCA_022564545.1 Chloroflexota bacterium
ACAGGCACGGACCGAGGAAGCCCGGACGAAAACCAAGCTGATCGTCGGACCCTGGAGTCACCAGGTCTCGCCGTGGGGACGGGTGCCGTTGGACGAAAACGGCAAGTACCAGGACCGCACGTTCGGCAAGCAGGCCCTGTGGGACGTCATCGACATGCACACCCACTGGTACGACCAGCGCCTGAAGGGCATCGACACCGGGATCGACGACGAGCCGCCGATCAAGCTTTTCGTGATGGGCCAGAACGAATGGCGGTACGAGAACGAGTGGCCGCTGGCGCGGACCGAGTGGACGAAGTACTACCTGCACAGCACGGGCGATGCGGCGGGCGCGGGCGGCGGGCTTTCGACGGATATTGCGGCAAGCGATGAGTCCGCAGACAGGTTTACGTACGACCCTGCCGACCCTGTGCCGTCGTGGGGCGCGCAGTACCAGAGCCTCGACCTGTGTGGTCCGCGTGATCGAACGGAGATCGAAAAACGAGCCGACGTGCTGACGTTCACGACCGCTGTTCTATCGGAGGCTGTCGAAGTGACGGGTCCGGTTTCTGCGACCATCTGGGCTTCCTCGGACGCGCTGGACACCGACTTCACGGCGGCCCTGATCGATGTCGAGCCCGCAGATTCCGATGCTGGTACGGGCGAAAAAGCGATCATCCTGTGCGAGGGAATCGTGCGGGCCAGGTTCCGGAACGGCACCGACAACCCTGAAATGATGACCCCCGGCGATATCTACGAGTTCGAAATCGACATGTGGGACACTTCCAATTTGTTCAAGGAAGGCCACCGCATCAGGATCGAAATCTCCAGCTCGAACTTCCCGCGCTACAACCGCAACCTGAACAGCGGAAACCCGATAGCGACCGACACCGCAATCACGATCGCCAACCAGACCGTCTACCACGACGCCGTGCACCCCTCGCACGTGACGCTGCCGGTTATTCCGGGGTGATGAAATGATGTTGCGCACGCCCGGTCCATAGTCGAGCGCCCGATCGCCGATACCAGATTTCCCGACCGGAGCGGAGGGACCTCGATGGCACCCAGTTCGCGTCGGTACGCGATACCTCATCCCAGGCGGGTGGAAAGATCAATCCAGTGAGGATTTTCGCGCTCGATCAAAGTAATCTTTTTAGATCGACGCCATCGTTTGATCTGCGCTTCCCGTTCCCGAGCCGATTCGAACGACTCAGCTATTTCGCACCATACAAGCCGGTTTGTACGGTATTTGGAACTAAATCCTGGCACTCGCCCGGATTTGTGATGTTGGACTCTGACGGAGATGTCTTTGGTCATACCCGTGTATATCGCCCGTCTCAAACTGGCGACGATATAGACGAAGAAATGGCCAGTGCGCATGGCGGAAAGGGTAGTTATCCGGTTATTGAACTCCAAACGGGGTGTCATCGGCGGCGCCTGGATAGCTGGCAATGCCATTGAGGTCCCTCCGCTCCGGTCGGGAAATCAAGTGTCTACGGCGGGCATATTGCACGTTCAATTTCAGCGCAATTGGTCGCAACACGTCCCCTGCTCAGTAATTGCGCTCGGCAACACAACGACATTACAGCCGAAATACGGGCAAATTAATGCGGTCGGCGTTGACCTGCGACGTAAGCGCATCCGCCGAGCGACTAAACTCGCCCGGCAATGACAAACACATACGCCCCCTCGCAACCCCGGCACGGCTTTCACCTTGAGCGCGACGTGATGATCCCGATGCGCGACGGCGTGCGCCTTGCCACCGACATTTACCGGCCCTGCCACGGCGACGGGCGACTTCTTGAAGAGCCCGTACCTGCGCTGCTGGTCCGCACCTCCTACGACAAGACGGCCCCCGAGTGGGACGACGTGTTTCCCTACTACGTCAGACGGGGTTACGCCTTCGTTGTTCAGGACCTTCGATCACGCTTCCGTTCGGAAGGCGACGGCCATTACTACCACACGATTAATCCCTGGGAAGGCGATGACGGCTTTGACACCGTCGAATGGCTTGCCGGGCAGGACTGGTGCACCGGCAAGATCGGAACCCTCGGTTCTTCGCACAGGGCCATCGTGCAAACCCAGCTGGCCCTCCGCAAGCCCCCTCACCTTGCTGCAATGTGGGTCGAGGCCGGCCCGACAAACATCTACCGCCACGAGGCCCGTGAGGGCGGTGCAATGTCGTTCCAGATGTTCGGCGCCCTGCATCTCCACGCCCTCGACTGCCACGAGGTTGGCGATGACCCCGAAAAGGCGAGGGTCATCTTCGACGCAATGCGGGACATGCGCGAGTGGCTCCAGAAGTTCCCGCTGAAACCCGGTGAAACGGCGCTAAGAGTCGCACCCGACCTTGAACAGACTGCGTTCGATTATTACTACCGTGGCGAGTATGACGACTGGTGGGCACAGGAGGCCGCTAACCAGGAGCCGTACTTCGATCAGCATGCCGACGTACCCATGACACTCTCCTGCGGTTGGTACGACAACTTCGTCGGTGCGACCGCCAGCTACTACGTCGAGATGAACAGCAAGAACAAATCACCTGCCCGGCTGATCCTGGGCGCCTGGTGTCACGGCGGGATGCGGGCCCCTGAGTCGTGGCACGGCGATGTCGATACGGGACAGGAAAGTGTCTGGACCAACGCGATCTACAACCCGGAGAGGCTCAGGTTCTTCGACCAGCACCTGAAGGGCATGCCCGCCGCCGAAAACGACCCACCGGTACGGATTTACGTGATGGGCACCGGTGACGGGACGAAAACCGACCGCGGCAACCTGAACCACGGCGGCTACTGGCGGGACGAGGCCGAGTGGCCGATTGCCCGGACCGAGTTCCAGACGCTGTACATGCACGAGGACGGCACACTCGATCCGTTTGCTTCGACCGATAACGACGGGGCGCTGACTTACACATTCGATCCAGAACACCCGGTCCCAACGGTCGGGGGCCCTATTGTTGGCATGTTCGAGATCACCCCGCCTGAGGACGGCGGACCGGCGCTTGACGATGTACCGGACTTCATGGACCAGTGGACGCTGGCCCGGGACAACCTGCGCGAGGTGGTCGAGGCCGGGGGGTTCCACCAGAAGGAAGGCCCGCAGTGGATTGGCGCCCGCCCGCCGTACCCGTTGCTGAAGGACAGGCCTGACGTGCTGGCGTTCGAGACCAGGCCACTGGACGATGACACGGAAGTTACTGGCGAGGTGTCGGTGAAACTGTGGGTTTCATCGACGGCAATTGACACCGACTTCACGGTAAAGCTGATCGATGTCTACCCGGAGAGCGACGACTACCCGGACGGCTATCACCTGAACCTGACCGACACGATTCAGCGCATGCGCTATCGTAACTCGTGGACCGACCCCGAGATGATGACGCCCGGCGAGCCCTGCGAAGTGACAATCACGCTGTGGCCGACTTCTAACGTATTCAAAAAGGGTCACCGGATACGAATCGATATTTCAAGCTCGAACTTCCCGAGGTTCGACGTGAACCCGAACACGGGCGAGCCGGTGGGTCGACACACGAAGATGATCAAGGCCGAAAACACCGTTCACACGAGCGCCGGCCGGGCGTCGCGGGTCATCCTGCCGATAGTTCCCTCTCCCTCGCAGTGAGACGGGTGCCCCCTGGGCGCGGGTGTGGGTGGTTGATTTCCAGGCGATGGCACTGGTCGATGTGGAACTCACCATGCGTGACGATGGCAACCAACCCACCCACTTCGACAGGCTCAGCACATGCTCTAACTTCCTCCCTGGCAAAGGAGTGACGAGCTGAACGCTTCTTGCCCCGAGGTTTTCTACCCCTCAAATTCCCGCGCTGGCAGAGACTCAAGATACAGCCAGATGGCGTTCAACTCGTCGTCCGTCATCCTCGTAAAGTAAAGCCAGGGCATGAACTCCCGGTCCAACACCTTTCCGGACGGGGTGACCCCGCCGCGCAGTGTCGAGACGAACTGGGCTTGAGTCCAATTCCCTGGCGCGCCACCCGGGGTGATGTTGGGGGCCTTCGGTGCATCGGGCTCAAAACCGCCAACGGTGCCGCCCGCCAGGTTGTCCCCGTGGCACCGAGAGCATGAGAACGCAAGATACTCTCCGTAGTCCCTGGTCACGCCGGGTACAGGCTCGGCGGGGCGGGGGGCGTCGTGATCAATCAGATTCGCCGACAGAACACTGGAGTCGACTCCCGCTAAAATCCGCGCAAGTATGCCGAGAGAGGTGTCAGGTAACTCATTATTAACCGGCGGCAGACTTTTCAGGTAGGCAATGATGGCGCCAAGGTCGGCGTCGGATATCTTGCTGTAAATCTCGGTCGGCATGAACAACAGCGACTTACCATCTTGTCCAATGCCGTGCCGTATGGCCCTTACGTAATCGATGTCGCTGAAGGTCTCGCCGATTCCGCCCCGGCCGGACGTGAGATTTCGCGGTGCGTTGACGCCGAACAACGGGTCATCGTCGGCGACTTCCCCGCCCAGGTTTTGGGTGTGGCATTTCTGACAGAAGGCAATTGCCTCTACGAAATGCTCGCCTCGCTCGATGGCCGCCTGGTCTGTGGGAACGATCACTTCGGCCACCTGCACTTCGAAGTTCTTGTTGATCTTTGCGGTCCCAATGAAATAGAGAGTTACCGCCGCGATCAAGATCAATCCGATAAGGCCACCTGAAACTATGCCAATCCACTTAAGGATTCTTTTCATCCTATCCAGCCCCTCCCACAGGGCGCTGTGAACCGGCAACCCTGCCGGCCCCGCCTTATTACGGCCTCGCGCAGACTGCAACTCGCTGTGCGTCTTGCGAAGCCGGCGTCACATTGCGTTCAGTTCGATCGCGCTAAAAATGAAAGCGCCGCCGCCCACATCCCTACCGTTGCAGAGCATATAACCGTCCACACCTGACGTCCCTACCCCTGTGGGGGTATCTTGAGAGGCGGGTGCCCGTCGTAATGATCAGACACAAAGCTGAAGCCAGCGATTACTGCGTCTTCGGACTCCTCGCCATGACAGCGGGTGCCGATCCAGCGCTCTGTTCCTGATATGGACGCTAATGACTGTCGAAAGCGTTCGACCCACCCACTTCACAGGCTCAGCACATGCTCTAACTTCCTCACTGCGAGGGAGGGAGGACATCAGTGCGCTGCGCTGCGGGGGTTATCATTCCGGCCATGACGACGCTATCGGGAAAAACCGCGCTGGTAACAGGTGCCAGCAAGGGCATTGGCAGGGCCATCGCCCTCGCTTTTGGCGAGGCAGGGGCAAACGTCATAGCGACGGCCCGCACCGCCAGTGAGATCGAGGACGTGGCGAACTCGGTTCGAGGATTCGGCAGCAAGGCACTGGCCGTGGTTGCCGATATGGGGGTTGAGGCCGACATCGAAAACCTGGCCCGCGCCGCAGAACATGAGTTCGGTGGTGTAGACATCCTGGTCAACAACGCGGCGATAATCCACCCGCGCATCCCGGTTACCGAGTTTGATCCCGAGCTCTGGCGTAACGTGCTGAACGTGAACCTCACCGGGGCCTTCCTGCTTACCCGCGCCATACTGCCGGGCATGATCGACCGCGGCTACGGCAAAGTCATCAACATTTCCTCGATAGGCGGTCGCAAGGGCGCGTACGGTCGAAGTGCCTACCGCGTCACGAAATCGGGCCTGATTAGCCTTACGGAATCACTCGCAGCCGAGGTGTACGAACACGGGATCAATGTGAACGCAATCTGCCCCGGCGGCACCGACACTGAAGGTTTCAGGGCCGCGTTCAACACGACGGGGCGCGCGGAAAACCCGAAACTGATGGATCCTTCTGAGATAGCCGAAGTAGCGTTGTTCCTGGCCTCCGATGCCAGTTCCGCCGTCACGGGAACGGCGATCGACTCGTTCGGCGGCTCGAACCCGCTGTTCGGGTGAGAAGTAGTCGTTGGTTACCTGCGTGCCGTGCCCCCGCGACCCTGACTGAAGCGCAACCAATCCAACCGCGCGCCCACCCACCGATTTCTCAGGGAGCGTGCCGCCGGCACCTCAGAGAACGTGCCGCTGGCACCTACTCTTCTTCGCCGGACTGGCGAGCGGATATTACTTTCTGAGCCTCTTGAGGCGGCACCGGTTCATAGTGGTCCATCACTGCGGTGAAATCCCCGCGGGCCTTTGTAAGCGACCTCAAATCGGCAGCGTACCTCTGCATCGTCGACGCGGGAGCTTCAGCGGTGATCTCGGTCAGGCCCTTGCCTTTTGGCTCCATTCCCCCGATGCGTGCGCGACGGCTGCTGAGATCACCCATAACATCGCCGGCGCAGTCATCGGGCGCAATGATCTTCAGCTTCAATACCGGTTCGAGGAGTGTGGGCTTTGCGTCGCGGACCGCCTGCCTGAACCCCATGCTCGCGGCGATTTCGAAGGCCATCCCTGACGAGTCGACCGAGTGCGAAGACCCATCGGTGAGAAGGACCGCGACATCGACAACCGGATAGCCCGCTACCACGCCGCCGGTTGCGGCGTTTCGCACACCTTTCTCGACGGACGGGATGTAGTCTTTCGGCACGTTTCCGCCTACGATCTTGGACCCGAACGTAATGCCCGCTCCGGCTTTGGCTGGAGAGATCTCAAGCACGACGTGGCCGTACTGCCCGCGCCCGCCCGACTGCTTTTTATGCTTGTAGGAGACCGATGTTTGCCCGATGACCGTCTCGCGGTAAGGAATGCTGGGTAAGGCAGTATCGAGGTTCACGTCGAACTTCCTGGCGATCCGCTCAATCGCCAGATCGACATGGATGTCGCCAAGGCCGTGAAGGATCGTTTCCGACGTGGCGGCATTCCGCTCGATCGCCAGGGTCGGGTCCTCCTCTGTGATCCTCGCCAGAGAATCGGCCATCTTGTCCAGGTCGGCCTGCGTGCTCGGCTTCACAGCCAGAGCGAACACTGGCGACGGCAGGTCGACCCCATCAAGTTCTACCGGATTGTCTTTGTCGCACAACGTGTCAAACGTCCGGGTGTAGCTCAAGCGCGATATGACCCCGATATCGCCACGGATTACCTGGTCGACCGGCTCAGTTTCCTTACCGGCGGGCCGGTACACCTGGCCTACTCGTTCGTTTTCGCCCTTGTTGACGTTCCAGAGCTGGGCATTCGACTTGAGCGTCGCTCCGTATACACGGAAGTAAGAAAGCTTTCCGACAAACGGGTCGGCAGACGTCTTGAATATCAGATTGGCTTGAGCGCCCTCCGGCAAATCCGGGGCTTCGACATCGTCGGGTGAAGGCAAAAGGCTGGCAATGCCGTCCAACAGTTCAGCCGTGCCGGTATTGTTTGCCGCCGAGGTCGCAAATATCGGAATGATGCTGCGGTCCAGAATTCCCGCTTTGAGACCTGCCGAAATCTCTTCAGGCGAAAGCTCGTCGCCTTCCAGGTACTTCATCAGCAGGTCGTCGTCAGCTTCCGCGATCGCCTCGATCACGCTTTCGTCAAGATCACCCGAGTCGAGTGCACTCGAAACACTGCTGAACGATTCTGCGTCGGCGTTGACTGTCTGGATCGGCACGCATTGCCGACCCCATGCTTCGGCTATTTCCAGGCATGTCTGCCCGAACGAAGTGTTCTCGCGATCGAGTTTGTTCACCACGATCGCCGTGGGAATGCCGAGGTCTTCGGTGTAGTTCCAGGCTTGCTGCGCCCCGACCTCGATTCCCGATGCTGCCGAGACGACGATAATCACAGAATCGGCCACACGGATTGCAGAAACCATGTCGCCGCGAAAATCAGGGTAGCCGGGAGTATCGAGGAGGTTGATGCGGTGGTCTTTCCAGGAGCACGGCAGGATCGCGAGCTGGATGCTTGAACCGCGACGCTGCTCTTCTGGCTCGTAGTCAGAAATACTCGTCTGGTCGTCGACCTTGCCCTGCCGGTTCGTACCGCCAGCCGTGAAGAAAAGCGCATCGGCAAGCGATGTTTTACCCGCACCGTTATGCGCCGCAAAGGCTACGTTGCGAATTTGGCCTGTATTCAAATCAGCCACACCTCGTCTTTCCTGACATCCGAGGCATTTTGGACGATTTCTGCCCCGTCTTACTGGGTCGAGTTCGCTATGCCGCCGATATTAGCACCGGAATCGAAAAACAGGTAAGGCCCGACTTGAGCGTGTGGCGAAGCCAGCGGAGGGCCAGAGCGAGTTACGCGGCCCCCCTTTTTGCAGCCACCTGGGGCACGCGGGATTTCAACCACGACGTGACGCGAATTGGCGTTGCAAGGACTTGGGAGGCAGGGCAGCCAGGAAACTCGGACGCGCAGGGGGCGTTTAAAATTGATGGGGCCGGTCCACGACAGCTAAATCACTTATCGTGGCCGACCCCATCAAGACGGATGAGGAGACCGTTCGGCCCGAAGGCCTACAAATCGTCTACTCGACGCTGGCCCATCAGCATTCAACTCTGGCATCGCCGGGCTCCAAAGCCGAGTAATTGAACCGCCTTATGTCCGTCTGCACTCTATTAAAACAGCCGCATGTGAGGGTCGAGTCGGACTTACGTAGGATTTTTCTTAGAAAACCAATAACAAACGCTGTGAACACAATTTGGGTAACTTGATCGGGATTGGGGCCAGATCGGGGAAAGAGCGAATTGCGTTGCTGTGCCATTTGGAGTTAGGCTAGAAGTGATATGAACATTCACCTCTTGCGCGCCCTGTTCCGCACAAATTGCCCCTGTTGCTGCATCACCACCGAGGAGACGGCTTTTTAGGCACGCGCACAACACGACCATGACCGCCGCCCCTCGCATCTACATGTGAGGGGTTTTTATTTGGCGAATTCTGGGTCAGGACAGAACTTCCAAATATGACAACAATTTCACATCAAAAAGATCCATTTTTCAGCTTCCCCCACCCCTTGAACGCCAGTGTTGCACGCTTAGTCGCGGGGGGTGTGGTAATCATGGCGGTTGCGACGATCGTCCTCGACCAGCCCCTGATCACACTCCTGCTGGCGTACGGGTTCATTGCACGGGTGCTGGCGGGACCGCGTCTCAGCCCACTTGCGATACTTGTAACCAGGGTGATTGTCCCGAAGTTTCATCTTCCCTACCGGCCGGTCGCCGGTCCGCCGAAACGGTTCGCAGCCACGATCGGTATCGTCTTCAGCGTTTCTGCTGCGGTCCTGTCGCTCGGATTTGGACTGAACGGGGCGGCCTACGCCGTCCTCGGGGGCCTGATCTTCGCCGCCGGGCTTGAGAGCATCTTCAACTACTGCATGGGATGCAAAGTATTCGGCTTGCTCATGGGCTGGGGCATCATTCCCGAAAGCGTCTGCGAAGATTGCGCCAACTTCGAAACCCGTGCACGTCGCATGGCTGCACGCGGACTGCGGCCCGACGGCACCCCGCTCGTCGGGTAGAGGTACGTCGCGCGACGCACCCTCGCGCCCCGGTCGCATCGGGGCGCCCGCCTCCCAACCTGGGAGGGAGGACTCGCAATCCCCACACCCCTTCAATCTCACACAGACGCGGGGTCGACGGATCCCTGCTTGAACCTGTCCAGCACCGTGACAAGTGCCGAACTGGCGGGTACCGGGATATTGACCTCGCTCGCGATTTCCACCACGGCCCCGAGCAAGTCGTCCAGCTCGAGCGGTTTCCCTATCGAAAGATCGTACTGGAGCGACGACTGGAACTCGCCGGCCTCGGCCTTCGCACCCGCCAGTTTTGACTCGACACACCGCGGCGGGAACGTCACACCCTGCGACTGCCCAACCGCAACTATTTCCTCCATCAACATACGAACCGTTTCTTCACCGTGGGGGCTGGCAAGGATCTCGGGAAGTGATGCGCGCGCGGCAGTCATGAGGGTCCCGATCGACCCGACGGACACCAGCTTGCTCCAGAGGGTATCGACGATGTTACCGCTTACTTCGATCTGGATACCCGGCTTGTCAAAAATCTTGCGTATGGCCACTGTACGTGCCGTCGACGAGCCGTCGTTTTCGCCAAACTCGATTCTCGCGACCGAGCCGCTCTGGTGGATGCGGCCCGGACCCGCAATCCCCGATTCGATGTAGGTAGCTCCCTGCAATACGTGGTCCCAGCCGTAGTAACCCGCGACCACCGCGCCGCTGGTCACGCCGTTTTGAATAGTGAGGATCGTTGTGTCGTCCCCGATCATCCCTTTAATCGACGGCAGCGCCTCGGCGTTGGAATAGAGCTTCGTGCAGTGGAGGACCAGGTCGACAGTGCCAACACTCGAAGGGTCGTCTGTTACATCGACTTCTACGTTGAAACTGCCCCAGTAGCTGTCCACCCGGAGGCCGTTTTTCGAGATGGCTTCGCCATGTGCGCCCCGGGCAATCAAGACCACATCTTCGCCGTGATTCGCAAGTACGCCACCGAAATATCCGCCAACCGCTCCCGCACCCATTATCGCCATTCTCATTGCCAGCACCGTGTCCGTTCTAAATTCGGTTCAAGTTTGGTCAGAGATTTTTTCCGTTGCCGTGAGATTTTTGCGCGGCCAAAACTATCCGAAGATCGTCTTGTTGGATTGTCGCATTGAACTGAAAAACGTCCATGTGTCAGGTACCGGGAATTGGCCCGGCGAAATGCGAACAGGCCCGTGCGGGAAGAATATGTGCCCGGGCCACCTGGAATCCACTGCTAGACTCGTTGATCGGCCCTGTAAGGAACACGGTAATTGCCAGAAATCGCGCCCATGTCATCTCTCACACTCGTCCGATCAGGCGGTCGCCCGGCCACCGAACAGCGCCCGGTCAAGATCGTCCCCGGATATGTGCCCGACGCTGAAGGTTCAGCTCTGATCGAAACTGGGAACACCCGGGTAATGTGTGCCGCCACAGTCGAACGGAGCGTGCCGCCGTGGATGCGCGGAAAGGGCACTGGCTGGGTCACCGCCGAATACTCGATGCTCCCCCGGTCAACCCCTGAGCGAGTTCGCCGGGAGCGCGGCAAGATCGGTGGCAGGACGCAGGAGATTCAGCGACTGATCGGTCGTGCGCTCCGCGCGGTCACTGACCTTCCGGCCCTCGGTGAGATTTCGATTCTGCTCGACTGCGACGTGCTGCGGGCCGACGGAGGCACTCGGACGGCCGCGATCACTGGCGCCTACGTGGCACTCCAGCAAGCCCTGGCCGGGCTTGTCGAAGCAGGCACGCTCAAAGTGATACCACTGAAGGACCAGGTTGCCGCGATCAGCGTCGGCATCGTCGACGGGGTCACGGTCCTCGACCTCGACTATAGCGAAGACTCGGCGGCAGACGTCGATATGAACGTCGTGATGACCGGCAGTGGCGAGTTCGTAGAGTTGCAGGGGACCGGCGAAGAAGCGACATTCGACCGCGCCCAGCTTGACCAAATGCTCGACCTCGCCGACTCGGGTATCGAGAACCTTCTGGCTGCCCAGCGTCAGGCGATCGACCGGCACGGTGCGGCCCGCGGTGTGATCGGAAATTAGTTGTGGCGCGGCGACCCATCTACATATCAGTGATCGGCGCGGGCAACGAGGCACCTGAATCGGCACTACAACAGGCTGAAGAAGTGGGCCGTCTGCTCGCTGCTCAGGGCGCGGTCGTCGTGTGCGGCGGCCTGAACGGCGTAATGGAGGCGGTATCACGCGGTGCCAAACAGGCGGGTGGGCGTACCATCGGGATACTGCCCGGCAGCGATCACGAATCGGCAAACGAGTGGATCGACACCCCGATTCCGACGGGTCTCGGGCATGCGAGAAACACGGTCGTGGTGAAGACGGGCGACGCGGTGATCGCGATTGCCGGGGCTTTCGGGACTCTCTCGGAGATCGGCCACGCTGTCGCAGATAACAAAACCGTCGTCGGTCTCAGCACCTGGGAACTGAGCCAGGATGGCACACCTGATGCCGTAATCGTCAGGGCCGACAGCCCGGCGTCAGCGGTCGAACTTGCGATCGCCGCAGCGAAAAAAGCGCGGGACCTTTAGATCGCTACCGGGTGGACCCATTTGAATTTCGCTGCCCGGTATCGGTGGGACATCTGACAGGAAATACGAAATAGATGGCGAAAATCACTTCAGTAAATGGACGAGAAATTCTCGATTCCAGGGGCAATCCAACGGTCGGTGCGACCATAGTGCTCGACGACGGGACCTCTGCATCGTCAGCTGTTCCATCCGGTGCCAGTACAGGCAGGCGCGAGGCTGTCGAGTTGCGGGATGCCGATCCTGAACGATACGGCGGCAAGGGAGTCCTCAAAGCGGTGGGCCATGTGAACGGCGAACTGGCGGGTGCGGTCATCGGACTCGATGTCACCGACCAGCGAGCTATCGACCAGGCGATGATCGACCTCGACGGCACACCGAACAAAGGCCAACTTGGCGCCAACGCCATACTTGCGATTTCGCTGGCCGTACTGCGGGCCGGTGCTGTCAGTACGGGAACAGAACTCTTCCAGCACATCGCAGACCTCGCAGGCAACGAATCGCCCGTCGAGCTGCCAGTCCCGATGTTCAACGTTCTCAACGGCGGCGCACACGCAATGGGGTCGACCGACTTCCAGGAATTCATGCTGGTCCCGGCCGGCATGGACTCGTTCTCTGAAGCGCTCCGTTGCGGAGCCGAAATGTACCAGTGGTTGAACAAAAAACTTCATGCCGACGGCCACGCCACGACGGTGGGCGATGAAGGCGGCTTCGCCCCGCAGGGCCTGACGAGCCGCGGTGCGCTTGAGTACGCCACTGCTGCAATAGAAGGCGCGGGCTACCGGCCTGGCGAAGACGTGTTCATCGCGCTCGACCCGGCTTCGTCGGAGTTCTACTCGGACGGGATCTACGACCTTTCGAGAGAGGGCCGGAAGCTCTCGAGTGAAGAAATGATCGATGAGTACAAAGTCCTGAGCAAAGACTTCCCGATCTACTCGGTCGAGGATGGTCTCGCCGAGGATGACTGGTCTGGCTGGGAGGTGCTGACCAAAAAATTGGGCAAACGCCTCCAGCTCGTTGGCGACGACCTTTATGTCACGCAGGCCCGGTACGTCCAGCAGGGCATCGACCAGAAGGCCGGAAACGCAGTGCTTGTGAAACTCAACCAGGTCGGCAGCGTTTCTGAAACACTCGACACCGTGCGGCTCGCGCAAGATGCGGGTTTCGGCGTTGTGATCAGCCACCGTTCGGGAGAAACTGAAGATACTTCCATAGCCGATCTTGCTGTTGGCACGAGTGCCGGACAGATCAAGACCGGCGCACTGGCGCGCAGCGAGCGCATCGCAAAGTACAACCGGCTGCTGCGCATTGAGGAATTTCTCGGAAATCGGGCACAATACGCAGGCAGACGAGTCCTGCCGAACTGACAGCAAAACACCGGGTGATCGGAACGAGCCACAACAAGCGGGATGAATTGCCCGGAAGCCCACCGGAAGCCCAGAAGCACGAGGAAATAAAATGGCAAAAACGAAGGTTGGAATCAACGGGTTCGGACGCATCGGCCGGCAGGTGTTCCGTGCTATTTCGGAACGCCATCCCGACACACTCGAAGTGGTTGCCGTCAACGACCTCGGCGACGCCGCGACCAATGCGCACCTGTTCAAGTTCGACTCGACCTATGGTCGCTATCCAGGCACCGTTGAGGCCGTAGACGGCGCCCTGAAAATCGACGGGAGAGATGTCACATCGTTCTCGGAGCGCGAACCGTCGGCGATCAAGTGGGGCGATGAGGGTGTCGACATCGTGATCGAGTCCACGGGCTTCTTCACCGACGCAACGAAAGCCGCGGGTCACATCGACGGTGGCGCAAAAAAAGTAATTATTTCTGCGCCCGCCAAGAACGAAGACCTGACGATCGTGCTCGGTGTGAACGACGACAAGTACGACCCGTCGGCCCACAACGTCGTGTCGAACGCCTCCTGCACAACCAACTGCGTCGCCACCATGGCCAAGGTGCTGCAAGACAGTTTTGGCATTGAGAGCGCTCTAATGTCGACCATCCATGCCTACACGAACGACCAGAAGATCCTCGACCAGGTCCACGACGACCTTCGTCGTGCGCGGGCAGCTGCCAACAGCATCATTCCAACGACAACCGGCGCCGCAAAGGCCGTGACGCTCGTCATCCCGGAACTCGAGGGCAAGATCGATGGGATGGCCTACCGTGTGCCGGTCATTTCGGGATCAGTTACCGACCTGACGGTGAACCTTACGAAGAAGGCGTCTCTCGCCGACGTAAACGAGGCGTACAGAGAGGCGTCAATGAAGAGCCTCCACGGGATACTCGGCTACTCGGATGAGCCGCTCGTTTCGGTCGATTACATCGGCAACCCAAACTCCTGCACCATCGACTCGCTGGCAACTTCGGCTGTAGGCGACGGGTTCGTAAAGGTCGTCGGCTGGTACGACAACGAGTGGGGCTACTCCTCCCGAACCGCCGACCTCGCCAACTTCATGGTGGAAAAGGGGCTGTAGGTGCCGTTGTGAATTATTTGGCCCTAAATCGAAACGCGAGAACTTGAGAAAGCCCGTGGCGTTTACGCGTCACGGGCTTTTTGCTTCCTTTGGGATTTATTGAAGACCACCTGATTAGTGTCGACTGGTTGATCTCGCCCTTAGGAGCGACTATTTGCAAGTGCCATGACGTCGCTGATCGATGATCCATGGCCTGCGGCCGACAACTTGTCGTTCAGCTCTTGCTTCAGTCGGGATATTGCCGCGGACCGCGCATCTAACAAGGCAGACTCACCACCAACGATTCCTGTGAAAAGCCCCGAAATATCGTCGCGACCAGTCAACCATTTCCAAAAACTGGCCCCCACAAGATATCGATAACTGAAACCGTCGAGGTCGGGGTTTGCCGTGTCAGTAGGAGGATTATCATATGTTTCGAACGAATCTCTCGATTTTCCTCTAATGACCCCGATCACCGCCTTGACCTTGCGCCGACGCACAGTCTGTTCACGTGAATGTCGTTCAACGGTGTCTTTGAGCACTCTTATCGTTTGCATTTTTGAGCGCGCATTGAGAGTGTTAGTTTGCGTCTTCACTTCAACGGCCCAAAGGATCCCATCGCGCTCCGCCAGCATGTCGCCGGCTTCAGTGACTGCAGGTTGCGCAAGCTCCAGGGCAATTTCTTGCCATACGTTTCCCATCACCGTCTCTTCAGATGAAGATTCTAGAGCTGCGAATGCCATATCCACGTACTGATCGGCGTCGCTGGCTCCACGCAAAGCAAACATCAAGACATCTTTGCTCAACAGTTTGTCCAGCGCTATGTCGGAGTAAAACCGCTTGCGCTTAGTTGCATACCTCGCAACTATTTGACGAATTGATTGGCGGTCTCGTTCATCACGTTCTTGCGACATCGTAAGTCTCCTTGGCTTCGAACAACCGCGCCTGAACGGTACCCGAAACAGATGACTTGATCACATTATTCACTGCATTCCCAATAACCTGTCCCAGACGCACTGGAACCGCATTTCCTATTTGCTTGTATCGAGAATAAATGCTCCCGGCGAATTCAAAATTCGGTGGGAATGTCTGAATGGCCGCGTATTCTTGGACACTTAACGGGCGGTCTTCCCACGGGTGGCAGAGTGCCGTGCTTTTTTGTATTGGGCTCGTCGGCAAAGTCGGGCTGGGCTTGTCCGGGTCAAGACGCCTGAAAAAACCTACTTTCCCACCGCCCGACGACCAGGCCCCACCCATGATCTTCTTGGTGAATTCGATGCCGTAATCGGGGTTGTCCCTGAACCACCGCCAGTTTTTACCCGGGGGAACCAACTTCATGATGTCGCGTCGACCGGGAGAGTAGTTCAAGTGATCGTGTACCGTTCCATTTAGTCGGTCGAGGACCGCGCAAGCAGTGTCGTCGGTCACTACCGGCCAATTCACGAGGTACGTCGGGATGGCGCCGAACTCGTTGAAGAAAGCTTGAAGGTTTGGTAAGCGAGATACATTAGTTGTAGGATTGTCCTGAATGCGGAACTCGCCCCACAAGTCTTCTTCCGTGTCTATGGTGAGGAATACTTTTGGCGACATCATCAGTCTTTCGGAGACAGACGCGCGGCGGGATATGTTGCTTCTAGACGTTGTCGAGATGCGATATCCGAGACCGACCTCCTAGACACTTGATTCTTTATCTTGAGAGGCTAACGGACGGATATTAGCGGTAGAAAAACGAAATTGACATGACCGAAATCAACGGACACACGAAAGCGCATTTTAGCAGGCTTGCAGAGTTGGGCGTATGGGCAAGCCTGTACGACGATGCCTCCCAAGAGAAA
>JADFLG010000064.1 GCA_022564545.1 Chloroflexota bacterium
CGCTCCACCCTCCGGCCCGCCTTGTACACGTCCCTGACATCCCAGAGCGCGTTCAGGTCGGCGGTCGGGTCGCCTCCGACCACCAGCAGGTCGCCGGGTCGTCCGGCGGCAAGCGTTCCGGCACGGTCGCCAACGGCGATCGAATCTGCCGCATGACTCGTTCCGGTCACCAGCGCCTCGGTGTTCGATAGGCCGGCCTTTGTGAGGGCGATCATTTCCTTCACGAACTCACCGGGCGGGTAGGCGCCCCATGGCGAGTCGCTGCCGGCGATCATCCTCACGCCCATCTTGATCAGGCGGCTCACGGACTCGTTGCGGGTCTCCAGCGACCGCTTGCTGGAATCGATGCTGGCCTGTTCTTCCTTAGTCAGCCAGCCGCGTTCCCGACCGATGTTTTCCGTGTGCTCGATACCTGCCTGTACAACGTGAAGCGTTGGATTCACCCACGCCCCGGCTGCAGCAAGCTGCTCTGCAAGGTCTTCGCGGAACTCGTACATGCCGGTCTCGTCCTCGAAAACGCAGTGGATAATCATGTCGACCTCAGCGTCGAGCGCGTTCTTGATCCCCTGCATCGACGCACAGTGCGCCGCCGTGAGCCTCCCAAGCCGGTGAGCCTCATCGACTATTACGGTCATCTCTTCGAGCGTGTACGACGGCCTCAGCGGGTTGGAAGACAGCGTCGAGCCACCCGTCGCCATGATCTTGATGAAGTCGGCGCCTTCCTTGACCAGCTGTCGGACCTCGGCCCGAACGCCGTCAACGCCGTCAGCCTCCGACCCGCAGTACCACATGTGACCTCCGGTGATCGTGATCGGTCGACCCGAAATGACCATTTCCGGCCCTTCCGAAAGACCCCGTCTGATTCCCTCTTTGAGCGAGAAGCCAACCCGGTTCTTGGCGCCGTTCTCCCTGGCAGTGGTTACGCCCGCGTGAAGGAAAGTCCGGGCATTGCTGAGGGCCCGCATCAACAGGACGTCGTCTTCTTCCGCTCCAACGATATCGCCATGGGTCCCGTCGCCGGGGGCCATCATGTGGGTGTGGCCGTCCACCAGGCCGGGGAGGACGGTTGCGTCGCCGTAATCCTTGACCGTGACGTTTGAACCACTGGGAGCCGCAATCTCGGCGACCGGCCCGATTGCTGCGATCTTGCCCCCGGAGAGGAGCACCGCCTGCCCTTCGACCGGCGCAGCGCCGGTCCCGTCGAAGATTCGTGCAGCCTTGATGATGGTGTAGTTGGCGCCGGTGGATTTTTTTGTCGTCAATGTTTCTGCCTTGAGATTGAGAGAACAATTGGACGGGCATGCGTAACTGGTCCCTTCTCCTTGGGGAGAAGGTTAGGTTGAGGGGGAATTTTTCGATGGTGAAATAGATGCCGTCGAAGGGGATGATGCAGCCATTCGCACATACGTTCCGTACCCAGCTGCATTCCCCTCACCCCAACCCTCTCCCCGAGGAGAGGGAGTTAGATTACGCCCAGATCGGAAAGCGTTGCTTCCAGCGCAGCCTTCGACACAAAATGGTGCCCGATCACGCCGGCTTTTGTTGCCGCTTCGATGTTCACCGCGAGATCGTCGATAAAGAGAATTCGATCTGCCGGAACTCCCGCCTGGTCCAACAGCGATGCGTAAAACTCGGGATCGGGTTTCATCGAGCCCACCGAATAAGAAACGATAACTGGATCAAGTTGTGCGCTGAACGGGAGAAACCGCCGGGCGTAGTCCCATTGTGGCTCACTCGTGTTTGAAACCAGGGCGATACGGTGGGTTTTTGCGATTCGGGTCACCAGCGGGTACATCTCGTCCGAAGGGACCAGCGCACTGTTGTAAATATCGGTGAATTCGCCAATAGACAGGTCAATTCCAAGTTCAGCAATGGCCTGGCGCGCATGCTCCTCAAAGCTGGTCCTGCCACTCTCGAGTCGCAACAGGTGCTGCTTCCCAAACACAACATCGTGGACATCGGCCGACGTCCGTCCCGACATTTCTGCAAGTTTCGGTACGGGAGGCGTCTCGTCAATGATGCAGAGCACGTTGCCAAGATCAAATGCTACGAGTTCGATTTCTGGTGAGTTCAATGCTGGACCGGGACCCCTGGTGCGTTGGCGCGAAGACGGTACACAGAAGTTCGGGCGGTGACGAACATGGTCCTGTTGTCGGGGTCGCCCCAGCCGAGGTTCGCTGGCAACTCGGGCAACTCGACCAGGCCAAGCAAGTTTTCATCGGAGTCCCACACCCAGATACCGCCGGGCCCGGTCACGTAAATGTTTCCGTTCGCGTCCAGTTTCAGGCCGTCGGGCACGCCGTCGATCTCCCCCGCAGGACCGTACGGCATCTCGCAGACGCGTCGGCTTTTGTTGAGTTGACCATCGGATGAAACGTCGTAGGCGTGCAGGTGCGGGTCGGGGCGGCTGTTCGACACGTAGAGGGTCGTGTGATCACGCGAGAACGCAAGACCGTTCGGGTGGTTCATATCGTTCGCGAGCAGCGTCAGTTTTCCGTCGGGACCCAACCGGAATACGGATGCGTAGCCGAGCTCCTTCTCCTCTTCCGGCAGGCCCTTCTTATCGGGGTCAGTGAAGTAGAGCGAGCCATCGGTGTGTAGCACGACGTCGTTCGACCGGTTGAGCCGCTTGCCTTCGAACCGCTCGGCAATCACTGTGATCGAGCCGTCGGGTTCATACCTGACGACGCGGCGGGCGTCCTGCTCGCAAATTACGAGCCTGCCTTCTCTGTCGAAGACAGCCCCGTTAGCTCCGCCAGAATTTTCCCTTATTGCTTCTTTTGTTGATGGCCCAGAATTCCCGGACAGGTGAACTTTATAGTGGATTTTGGCATCTACATCTGAGACGTACAGGATTCCAGAGGGATGCCACAACGGGCCTTCGGTGAAAACGAACCCGGTCGCGACTATCTCCGGTTCGAGAGATTCGAACAGGTCGTCGAGTTTGCCCAATGCGCCCTCACTGTCAAAATGGCCGAGTATTGCGCCGGGATTGTATCGCCCACCTGACCACACAGGCGCACTTCACTCCCCGGGCGCCGGGAAGATTGATTCGGCGGCGGTTGCCAGCATTTCGAGCATTTCCGCGGTCGTCGCGCCTTCGGGGACCTGCATCCCGAATCCACTGAGTCGCTCGCGGAGAAAATCGGGATCAGGGCCCCCCGCGCCAAACTGCGAACCAATAAAGCTTTCGAGTGCGGCGCCCCCGCCCTCGGCATTAGCCAGATCGATGAAATCACCCGGATTTATGTTGACTCCACCCTGGAATCGGTCAGGCGCAACGAACTGGCCCGCCGTGATTGAGGTTTCCTGGTCTTCGTCGCCAGACAACCGGTCCTGAGCAAAGCCAGCACTAACGCCGACGACCAACCCGCTGATCAACGCTGCCGCAACAACTGTCCTGAGGGATATTTTTTTGGTCATCAGTTTCAGGCCAACCGTTCCTGTCCGGGCGCTTCGAACGCGCGGAGTCTGCGCCGGCACTTCACGAAACCGGGCACCTATTGCCCCGAGTGATCGAACAACCCGCCAGACCCGCCAGGCCCGGAGAGCAAATTCCGGAGTTCATGTGTAGACGCACCTTCCGGAACTTCGATTCCCCGGGCTTCGAGCAGTGACCTGAGGGTTTCGGGGTCGTTGGAGGATCCGCTGTGCAAGTTTTGGAATCCACCGAGTGCGCCTTCAAGCAGCCACTCCGTACTGTGTTCGCCAGTTAGTGCCCACTCAGACTGAAAGAAATCGCCCTGGTCAGGTTCCGCCGGTAAGCTTTCGGCCACAGCTACCGGGCTGTTATCGACGGCACTCTTGGCGAGCCCTGCGCCCAGGCCGATTATGACTCCAAGGATCACGGCGAAGATCACCATATTTTTTATCGATAAATTGTTCATGTGTAAATATCCTACTCGTGCCTGAGTGCTTCGATCGGATCGAGAGATGCCGCCCTGATGGCCGGGTAGATTCCGAAAAACAGTCCAACTGCCACTGATACGCCGAGAGCCATGATAGCGATTTCTGTTTCGATGACGGTTTCGATCACGTCGCCCGCGACGGTAGCACCGTCTCCAAAGTACGCGATCGCCCAACCGGCGGCAACCCCAAGGACTCCGCCGCCGAAGGTCATCAGCACCGCTTCGGTCACGAACTGGAGCATAATGTCGCGCCGCTTTGCTCCAACAGCCCTGCGAATACCAATTTCGCGGGTACGTTCTGTTACGGACACCAGCATGATGTTCATCACGCCGATGCCGCCTACGAGAAGCGATATCCCCGCGATGGAGCCAAGGAGGATCACGAACGTGCCCTGTGTCCCTTCGAGCGTTTCGATCGTGTCCTGTTGAGTGGTGATCGAGAAGTCATCTTCATCACCAGCTCCGAGTTTGTGCCGCAGTCTCAGGACCGTTGAAATTTCGGTCCGGGCGTCATCGACCACCTTCTCACCGCGGGCCAGGACATTGATCGACGAGACCGGCATCAAATCGATTGGACCCTTGCCATTGTTCAACCGGTAGTGCGCCGTCGTGATCGGCACCAGCAGCGAGTTGTCCGGGTTGAAAATGGTGCCTTGCTGGCTCTTGAGGACGCCGACAACAGTAAATTCACGCCCCTGGATTTTCATGGTGGCACCTACGGGGTCACGCTGCCCGAAAAGTCTTTCACTTGTTTCTGATCCGAGGACGGCAACCAGGGAAATGTTCAGAACGTCTGCGTTGGAAATGTTGCGTCCCGACGCAATCTCAAGGTTTCGCGCCTCAAGGTACTCAGCGGTGACGCCAACCCCGTTTACAAAGGTATTTTCTCGCCCGGCCTGTGCAGTGCCAGAAAACGAATTCTCGGGAGCAGCGAGTCTGACGTCGGGCGCAAACACGTCGTCTTCCAGCGCGTAGGCATCGCTGAACGAAAGCACATCTGAATTGCCGCCGCCGCCGAAGAAGGCGAACCTGAGCGCCTGGGCTCCGGGCCTGACGGTGATGAGTTCTGTGCCCAGCTCGGAAATTCTTGCAGTGACCGACACCTGGGCGCCGCGACCTACGGCCATCATGGCTATCACGGACGACACGCCGATGACGATGCCAAGGAGGGTCAGACTTGCGCGGAGTTTGTTCGAGCCGAGAGACCCGAGCGCAGTTGAAAACAGGAGGCCAAAACCCATTATTCAGTCTCCCCGGACCGCGGCCCGGCTGGCTCAGCTGGGCCAGTTGACAAGACACGTTCGCTTGGCCGGTCCCCGACGATACGGCCGTCGCGGAAGGTGACAACACGCTTCGTCGCTTCGGCAATCTCGGGGTCGTGGGTGACAATGACAATTGTCTTGCCGTCATCGTCGTTCAGCGACCGGAGCATCGAAATCACTTCTCTGCTCGATTTCGTGTCGAGGTTGCCCGTAGGCTCGTCGGCGAGAATCAGGTCGGGGTTTATTACCAGGGCACGGGCAATACCGACGCGTTGTTGCTCACCACCCGACAGTTGCACCGGTTTGTGATCGTATCTGTGATCAAGGCCAACACGGTCGAGCGCCCGGCGCGCGGCTTCCCAGCGCGCCCTCCTGTTGAATCCGCCGGCGTACTTGAGCGGCAATTCGACGTTGGCCAGCGCCGTTTCTCGTGGCAGCAGGTTGTAGCTCTGGAACACAAATCCCAGTTGTCGAGAGCGGATCTCTGCCAGCTGGTCGTCCGACAGCCCGGACACATCGTTCCCGTTCAGGAAAAACGTTCCCGCTGTAGGGGTGTCAAGACATCCCAGGGTGTTCATCAGGGTCGATTTCCCGGAACCGGACGGACCTGTGATGGCGACCATCTCGCCGTAGTTGATCGTCAGATCGATGCCGTCCAGCGCCTTGACGACCTGGGACCCGACCTGAAATTCGCGGGTCACGCCAATAAGTTCGATAACTGGTGCATCGTGGGTCATCGACCGCCACCGCCCTGACCGCCGGCGCCAAAGCCGCGACCACCCCCGCCGCCGAAACCACCACCGCCGAAGCCGCGGCCGCCGCCGAAGAACTGCTGCAACGGATCGATCGACTCAACGACCTCCATCAGCACCTGTTGGCCTTCGTTCAGGCCGGATTCGACGATGACCCAGAAATCGTCACTGGCGCCAAGAGTGACAGCGGTCGTCACGAAACCTGCGTCCGCAACGACATCGACGGTCGGCTGGGTGAAGCTCCCCCCAACAGACTGCAATGGGATCAACAGGGCGTTGTCGATCTGGCTGATGACGATAGTCGCGGTGGCGCTAAGCCCCTCTATAAGTTCAACGCCGTCGGGTGGCGTCAGGTTGATAGTCAGCGGGAATTCGATCACGCCCTGCACATTCAGGCCATCGCCAATATCTTCAACAACGCCTTCGAGGACCTGACCGGGCAGGGCGTCGAGCACCACGGCGACCCGGTCACCGATTCTCAACGAGAGAACGTCGATCTCGTCCACGGTCGCGTCGACCGTCACCACGTTCAGGTCGACTATGTCGAGGACCGGTGTGTTCCTGTTCACCTGGTCGCCGATCGAAACCGATATCGATGTAATCACGCCGTCGAACGGTGCCACCAACCGTATACCGGCCAGTTCTTCTTTTGCGAGATCGAGTTCGGCTTTTGCCTTGTTCACGGCAGCCGTAGCGAGGTTCACCTGAAGCGGGTCCAGCACTCCGAGCAGATTTGGCCGCGCGTCCGGGTCCTGTGTGGCCCCGGCGGCCGTCAGCGCTACCAGCCCGGCCTCCGCCAGGTCTTCAATTGCGCTTTCCAGTTGTGCCCGTGCCTGGTTCACCGCGGTGGTGGCGAGTACGACCTGGAGCTGGTCGAGGTCGTCGAGCTCGTTGAGCGTCGCTGCGAACTCCTTTTCGCGCTCTGCAGCCTCATCGAGGGCGGCGGCAAACGCATCGATATCTGTGTCGATCGTCGTGTTGACAATCTCGTCGGCAGCGGATTTCACCACGTCCCGTGCAGAGTCGATAAGTTTCAACTGAGCCGACGCGGCTGTTGCGGCGTCCTTGAGGGCTTCGTTGAGCGCGTCTTCCGCAGTGACTTTGACATCCCATGCACTGTCGATCTCAACGCTTGGGCAACGGGCCAGGCTCGACGTCGAGTCACAACCGATCAGAATGGCGTAGGGGGTCAGGTGTGTCCACACCCACACGACCGACTCGTTCCAGGGCGTGGCTGAGTCGTCCAGAGGACTGTTTACCAGGATCATCGATTCAGCAAAAATTTCGTCGACCGTCGCGTTCCATTTTTCGAAGAGGGCCGATGGGGACAACGCTCTGTCCTCTTCCGTAACCACGCTGCCGAACCAACCCGTGATCTGTCCGTCGTATTCGGTTACCGCATCGTCGTGCAACTCTTGAGCGTCGGATACCTCATCGGCCAGTGACTTAGCGTCGTCTTCAGCAACAACAAGCGCGTCAGCCAGGGCTTCGTTCGCGTCGTCCAATGCCTTTTTCGCGTCAACCGTAGCCGGGCTGTCGGTGCCGTCTGCGGTTGTGAACTCGGCAAGAGCTTCCGCCGCTTCCGCCGTGGCAACGCGCGCATCGGCGAGGTCCGACGCGGCGGTCGCACGCTCGAGTTCAGTGGTACCGCTCAGCAATTCTGCAAGAGAGTCGCTGGCATTCTGGAGGTCGACCTCAGCCTGTGCTGCTGCCGATTCGAGCGCAGCCCGTTCGAGGTCAGTGACACCGACCAGCAATTTCGCAAGCTCTTCCCCCGCGTTCTCAAGTTCAATCTCGGCTATCGCGAGTGCAGATTCAAGAGCTGCGACCGTAACGCCATCGAGCAGTATCAACGGCAGCCCCGCAGTCACGATGTCGCCCTCTTCGACCATCAGTTCGCCCACGCTGCCCGAAATGTCGAAGCGCATGCTTTCCAGCTCGGGAAATTCAACTGAGCCAGAGGCACTCACCTCGTCAAGCAGCGTCCCCCTCTGGGCCG
The DNA here is from genome assembly GCA_022564545.1 of Chloroflexota bacterium. Classification (GTDB taxonomy): domain Bacteria; phylum Chloroflexota; class Dehalococcoidia; order Lucifugimonadales; family Lucifugimonadaceae; genus Lucifugimonas. The sequence goes on from JADFLG010000064.1 coordinate 7,922, forward strand.
TTATGGCCCGGCGGTTGTCGTCGGGTTCGTCTTCGTTCAGCAGAAACGTCTGTGTCCCGAAATACGCTGCGGCTGCGACAACGGTGGCTATGACAGCAAAAACGACGATTTTTGCGGCCGATCGCCCGCCGGACCGAATTTGAACCGGTCCGTTCTGCCCCTGCGCCTGTTCTGGGGCGGTCTGCTGCTCTGATGGAGGTGATTCCACCTTGTTCTCCTTGAGTTTTAAGTAGTGGGAGTTTTTACGAGATGTTCTGAGCTAATCGGACGGCGAGTTCAGGTTTGCCGGCCCGGTAGTAATACCGTGAACGTGGTGCCTTCACCCGGGCGGCTTGCGACTGTCACCGTCCCGCCATGCGCCTCAACCAACCGCTTGACGATTGTCAGTCCGAGGCCCGCTCCGCCGGTCACCCGGTTTCTGCTCGGGTCGGTCCGGTAGAACTGGTCGAAAATACGCGGAAGGTCGGTGCTGGATATTCCGGCGCCCGTGTCCGAGACCGACAATTTCAACCCGTTGGCCGGGTCCGATATTTCCACTGTCACGCGACCGCCCTTTGGTGTGTGAATCAGTGCGTTTTCGACCAGGTTCGTCACGATTTGGCGCAACCTGGTTTCGTCAAATTCGATAACAGGCCCCGAGCCAGTCTTCGAGACAGTAAGCTCGACCCCCTGCTCGCGAGCACGCTGCGCAAAATTCAAGACTGCGTCTTCAATCACCGGGGCGGGCGGGTCGAATGATTTGTTCAGTGCCAGCGCCCCGGCATCGGCAATCGCGACGATCCTGAGGTCTTCGACAAGATTGGCCAGGTGGATCGTCTGGGAGTGGAGGGTCTCGATAGTCTCGTCATCGGCGTCTACCACGCCGTCTTTGATCGCCTCGAGGTAGCCCTGGATATTGGTCAGAGGTGTGCGAAGCTCGTGGGCCACGTCGGCAGTCAGCTGCCGGCTCTGCTCCCTTGCCAGTTCGAGATCGCTGGCCATCGTGTTGAACGTTTTTGCCAGTTCACCGATATCGTCACTGCCGGATTCAGGCACCCGCTGGCTCAAATCGCCCGTGCCAAGACGGCTGGCAGCTGCCGTAAGCCCTCGAATCGGGGCCAGTGCCTGTCGGGTAAACATAGTCACGATCAAAAGTCCCGCAAGCCCGCTGGCAATACCCGCGATCAGGAGGGATCGCTGGAACGACGCCTGCAGGTTGCTCAAAGGCGGGTCGACGTACTCAAGGACTTCCGCTACCAGGTCGCTGGTCGTCTGAGATGGAGTTTGGGGTGGCGGGGGCGGTGGCAGTTGATCGCCCGCCCCGTCATTCAGGAACCGCCCCAGCGACGACTTGAAAAAGTTTCGCATCGAAAGCGGACGCTCATTGTGACTCGGACGCTCGTCGACAAGCAGGTATGCGATCAACTTGCCGTTCACGAGTACCGGTCGTCTTGTAAATCGGGCAGGTCGCGCGAATCGCTCGGCGAGTGTTTCAAACAGGCCTTGCGCATCGCGGACAAGCTGGTGCGAATCGGCGACTATCATCCCCGACTCGTTTTCAAGGACCACACGCCAGCCGTACAAATTGCCGACCTGCTGAATGGCGTACTGGACCTCGTTCCAATCCTGGTTCGCTTCGAACGTGTCACGCACCAGCTGTTCGGCACGCCCGGCGCGGGCGAGTTCGATTTCTGCAGCGAAGCGTTCGGTCTCGATGCGGGTTGCATACGCCGAGTAGACGCTGACGCTCGCCAGTGAGAGAGCCAGGACCACGGCGAATCCGAGAGTGAGCCTTCCCTGGAGACTGGTGATCCAGCTATACATCGAACCGGTACCCAACCCCGTACATCGTCTTCAGGTGCTGGCCGTCGGGGTCCGCAGCTTCCAGTTTTTTCCTGAGGTTCGATACATGTGTGTCGACGGTGCGGTCGTATCCCGAGAAATCGTATCCGAACACGTGTTCGATGATCTGCTCCCGGGAGACCGTGCGACCCCGCCCCTCGATGAAATAGGCAAGGAGCCGGAATTCGGTCGGCGTCAGATCTATTTCTATGCCGAGGACCGTCGCGGACCTGCGGTCGAGGTCCACAACAACATCGCCAGCGGTCAGGAGGTTACCGGTCTCTTCTCGTTTCTCGGCTGCCCGCTGTGTACGGCGGAGCACCGCGTTCACGCGTGCCACCAGTTCCCGCGGGCTGAACGGCTTCAAAACATAATCATCGGCACCGAGGTTGAGTCCAGACAAACGGTCGTCCTCTTCGACACGGGCAGTCACCATGATGATCGGGACTTCGGACTCTTTCCGGACGTTCTTGCACACCTCGATGCCATCCATTCCGGGCAGGTTCAAGTCGAGCAGCACGATATCGGGCGACTCCTCGAGAGCCATCCTGAGGCCGTTGATCCCGTCCTGCGCTTCAAGGACCCTGTACCCGGCCTGCGCCAGGTACAGCCGGATCAGCTGCGAAACCACCTTGTCGTCCTCAACGACTAGAGCGGTTATTTCGGTGGGTTGTTCGTGGGTAGCCATGCTCAGAAATGATATGTCTGCAATTGCCAGCTGCTATGCCGATGTGGAGGAAGACTCGGGTGCTTCTCCGGTTCCATCAGGTCCGATCGACGGTGGGGTTGAGAATCCGTGCCCCCATGGACCCCTGAAACGCTTGAACAGGTCTTCGAGGTCTTCGAGATTTTCCAGCTCACCGAGGCCCCCGAAACCCTCAATTCCGCTGAACCGTTCAAAATCGAACCCGTCGAAGAAATCACGGAATCGTCCGTCTGAGAACAGATCTTCGTCGAACGGGAGTCCATGCTCGCCGGGTCCAATTCCGCCCGGTCCGAATCGACCGGGTCCGAACCGGAAGGTGCCTTCTGGCCCCCGAAATTCGAAGTCAAACTCGAACTTTCGATTGCCGTCGCCAAAGAAGAAATCCCTGTCGCCTCGCTCGAAGTGGTCGCGGCCAAACGGCAGTCCAAACAGGCCGCCCGGGACCACGCGCTCGCCGTGACCGAATCCGAGGGCTGGAAGTATTCGCGAACCGAGGTCGATGTCAAGCAACCATCCGGGGATTTCGTCGACCCAGGTGTGGAGTTCCGTCGCTTCGTCCGGGGTTACCGAACCCGACTCCAGAAGGTCGTCAATCGCCGTGTGCATCGCCGCCAGCCGGTCACCGGAAGCTGAGCCGCTGGCACCACTTTCAAGTGCGCCGGTCAATTCCTGCACGTCGACACCCAGGATTTCTGCCATCCGCGCAATCACATCGCCACCCGGGTGCAGCCCCAGCCCCGGCAGCTCCAACTTAGCCAGTGCCAGAGAAGATGAGCGCAGGTTGAAGGCGGAGGAGGTCAGACTGGAGAACAGCGCTTCATCGGCAGCTTCCGGGCGGTCTGCCATCCACGCTGCGAAGCTGTCGGCCTCGCCCCGTTCAATCAGCCCGTCGGAAACCATTTTCTCGATAATGGACGCGAGTTGTTCGTCCCTGAGCTCTCTCGTTGCCTGGTCGTGAGCGTCTTCCAATTTTGACGGACCGATGCCGAGTATTTCCGCCGCGCGCTCGAATACATCGGAGCGGCGCCCATCTTCACCGCCACCGGCCGCAAGCACCGCTCCACCCGCAAGAGCGAGCGCTATCGCGACCACAATAAAACTGATGGGGACCCAACGCCTGAACATTACCTTTGGCCCTTACTACCGTGACTGTCTGTCATTACTTCCTGGGATTCTCTGCCGCCATATTCCGGCGTTATTTTCTGGTCTGGCCCGGGCGTGCTACGACCTGACCGAAATTACCCTACATAGTTTGTAATCGACTGATGTCAAGACTTTGTGGAGAAACTCCGAGAGTAAATCGAATGGACCAAAAGTTCTGAATCTGGTAGGTAGTCGCCGCCACCGGCGTTGAGGAAATTCCGCATTGACGATTGCGCGATCGCATGTTGCCGGTGTGAATCAGGTGGGGCTAGCTTTGGATTAACGAACATTTGTTGAAAATGTTGTTGCCCATCGATAAGGACCGTATTTGCATGGCCGGTGAGAGAATCCTGGTAGTAGACGATGCTCCAGATGTTCTGGAGGCGCTGGTCATTGCCCTCAACGATTCTGGCTTTGAAACGCAGGGAGCGTCGGACGGAAGGGCGGCCCTACGTGCTTTTTACGAGTTTCAACCGCAGTTGGTTTTGCTCGATCTCATAATGCCGACGATGAGCGGCCTCGAGGTCTGTCGGCAGGTCCGTGCGATGTCCGATGTCCCGGTGGTGTTCCTTAGCGGTATCGAGGACATCGACCGCAAGGTCGAGGCGTTCCGGGCCGGCGGCGACGACTTTATTGTCAAGGGCGGTAGTTTCAGCGAGTTGCTCGCCAGGATTGAGGCGAATCTTCGAAGGGCTGTTTCCAGCACCCCCACTCAGATAATCGATCGATTCCAGGACGGGTTCCTCGATATCAATTTCGTCACGAGTGAAGTGACCGCGAACGGGATTCCCGTCGACCTGACACCCATCGAGTACAGGCTCCTCACCGAGCTCGTAAACCATATCGGCTCACCGGTGCCGCCCACCGATCTTCTTGAACGAGTCTGGGGCCCCGACTATGAAACGGAGAACCTCGTCAAGTGGCATATGTCGCGATTGCGAAAAAAGCTCGGAGACAACGACCCCATGAGTAAGTTAATCGTGACCAGACGTGGCTTCGGATACGTCTACAACAGTCCGGCACAAAGTTTGGGAATGAACGCTGCGTAGTCGCAACTGCGGGATAGTGAAATGCTCGACCCTCGATTTACACAAGTGCTCGAATTTATTGATGAGTTGGACGGGGACGGGATTCCCACGACCCGGGCGAAAATCGCACTGAAAATCCAGGCCTATAGCCAGGATGTTGCCGATCTGAAGAGTGATCTCCTGATACTCGAACAAGAAGTTGGCGAACTGCTGGAGACGGTTGCCGCTCTTGAGATTGCCCATGAGGAGCAGTCGGGCCAGAAGACGCTCCTGGTCGCAGAGGCCCAGGACGCATCTGTCAATGCCGCAATGGCAGGCAGTGGTGCCGCTCGACTTCGAAAAGCAGCCGAGGAAACGAGAGCCCGGATTGTTGAGTTCGAAAAGGACTTCGAACAGGATACGGCCCGGTTGGCGGATGCCAGGATTTCGCTTGAGTCCAAGCAGCGGGCCATAAAGGACCAGCGCAGCGGCATCGTCCGACGTTTGAACACGATGAGCTCGCTGGCCGAGCGCGCAGGACTTGAGTTCGGCAAGGAAATGTTTGAAAAGCCATCGCAGTCCCAGCAGCCTCGACAGAGGCCGCCGCAGACGAGCGCACCCCGGGTCGCGCGACGGCGACCGCGCCGCGTCAGGGTTAGGCGCCGAAGGGCTTCTTAGCGTTTGGCATCGTGCGGGCGGCCTCGGCACGCCCGGCGACTCGCCCTGGTGTGCTCCCGCGGCGCTGCATAAGTGTCGCCCAAGTGCGGCCTCGGCACGCCCGGCGACCAAACGTAATGATTCTGTAATAAACGCAATCGCCCTGAAACCTTGAACGGCGATGATTCTGGCCTGCTCCTGGTGAAGGGGCAAGGAAATCTCTCTTGAGGAGGGCGAACATGAAGAGGATAAAGTTCCTCGCAATTGCGCTGACGATACTGGCTGGTTCCATCGCTGGCCCGGCCATAGCCTCGGCCGATGACAACAGTGGTGCGTTCCTGTGTCCGGTAGTCGGCGATGGCGTGGTGAATGCAGACGCACACAACGGTGACAATGGGGTTTCGATCATCACCCCGCCTGTAGGAACTTCGTTCCTGCCGGGCAACAACCAGGCCGGGGCGAAAGCGAACCACAACGCCCACAACACAATCCGGACAACCCGGATGCCGGTCCCGGTGGCAACCCCGACTTCTCACCAATCTGGCCTGGCTAGGCTCGATACGTGAAAGTTATACTGGCGGGTGCGGACAGAGTCCGTGTCCCGCCAGTATTCGTAATTGCACTTAATGCGCACACGAAACAACAGCGACAAAGTAAATTCTCCGACCGCTGACGGCTGGCGCAACGTGGCCGACAGCAAAACGACCGCGTCGCCGCTCAGGGCGGAGCGAGTCCTTGTCGTCGAGGACGATCCAAACGTCGGCGAAGTCGTTTCACGTTACCTGGTTCGCGAAGGTTTCGAGGCCCCCGTCATTCGAAACGGGCTTGAAGCGCTTGAATTTTTGTCGAAAGACGGCGCTGACCTGGTGATTTTAGATTTAATGCTTCCCGGTCTTGATGGCCTGGAGATCGCCCGGCGGATGAGGGCGGATGGAATCACGACGCCGATAATTATCCTGACCGCCCGGCAGCGTGAATCGGACATTGTGCTGGGACTGGGACTGGGCGCCGACGATTACGTCGCAAAACCATTCAGTCCGGTCGAACTTGTGGCAAGGGTAAAAGCTGTGCTGCGACGCAGGACGGCGGGTAACGACATAGGCGGGGGCGTCATCAGGGACGGCGCATTGACTATCTCACCCGAGACGCGGTCAGTGACCCGGGGGGACGAACAGGTCGAACTGACGTCGACCGAGTTCGATCTTCTCCACCACCTGGCATCCAACCCGGGACGCGTCTTCTCTCGCGAACAGCTTTTGCAGGACGTGTGGGATTACAGCCACATCGGCGACCCGAGCACGGTGACGGTGCACGTGAGGCGACTGCGGGCGAAGATCGAGCAGGACCCGGCCCGGCCGAGATATATCAAGACCGTCTGGGGCGTCGGCTACAAATTTCAACCATCCGCCAGCGCGGAAGCAAGGCTGAAGTGAGCAAATCGATGCTCAAGCGCATTGCCCAGTTGTTTGGCGTCGAGGCCCTGGCGATTGCTTCAGGGCTCGGACTCACTCTGTTGCTGTTGTCCCCTGGCAGTTCGGACGCGATTGAGCTTGGAGCCTATCTCGGGTTGAGCGCCCTGATTTCGTTCGCTGCGGTCGAGGTCCTGATCCGGTCGGGCGTACTTGCAAGCCGCATGCGCTTGAAATACAAGATCACGCTGGCAGCCGGCATTGGCGCCGGGCTCGCTTTCTTGAACGCCTTTGCGATGTCGGCCCTGATGTTCGTCAACACGGCGCACGACCTGCCCATGCTGCTGGCAATCCTGGTCTTCGCGGCCGTGATAGCCGGATACGCCGCTGTCCGAATGTCTTCGAGCATCTCCGGCTCGATGTCGACTCTCGCCCATCATGCCCGACGTCTGTCCGGCGGTGATCTTTCGGTAAGGATGCCGGTTGCACAGGGCGATCCAGATGTGGACGAAGTGGCGACGGCATTCAACGAGATGGCTGCAAATCTTGAGGAAACAGCAGCGAAAAAGGAGCAGGTCGAGCAGAGCCGACGGGAACTTTCAGCCGCGATATCGCACGACCTGCGAACGCCAATTTCGTCGGCCCGGGTGATGCTGGAGGCGATACGCGACGGCGTTACCAGCAGCGCCGAAGAACGTGATGAGTACCTGGACCGGGTGCTGACGCAGATGAAGTCTCTCGGCAGCATGGTCGATGACCTGTTCGACCTGTCGCTTCTCGATGCCGGGGAGCTGCGGCTCGACCTGCACTTGACGGTCGTTGACGAACTGGTGGACGAGGCGCTTCTTTCGATGCAATCGACCGCCCAGGACAAGGGCCTGACCCTTTCGGCCGTCGTCGACGAGGCCCTTGGCGAGGCCGTGATGGACTCGCGGCAGGTACGGCGTGTTCTGCTCAATTTGATTCAGAACGCAATCCGCCACACCCCCCCTGACGGCACGGTGACAGTTGCCGCCAACCGGGTCGACGACAGGGTCGAGTTCGAGGTGCGGGACACGGGCGAGGGTTTTGATCAGGCAGACTCTGCCCGCATCTGGACCAGGTTTTTCCGCTCCGATCCTGCGCGTTCCAGGGTCGACGACGAGTCGGCCCAGAGCGGTCTTGGCCTTTCGATCGCCAGGGGTATCGTCGAGCTGCACGGCGGGACGATCAGCGCCCATAGTTCGCCCAGCCAGGGTGCTGCCTTCCGGTTCTGGATTCCCGACGGGCGGTCTGCAGTAGCCGCAGGTTAGGGAATTATCACATCTGCGACCGTGCCCTCTTCCCGACCAACGGAGGCCGTTTCATAGAGCCATTTGATTCGCGAATCTCGGAATATGCCAACGGAACCGGACGGAATCTGCGTGCCGAATTGCGGATGTCGGCTGACAGTTAACTCATGTTGCGTATTCCGTCTGGATGTCCGGCTTG
>JADFLG010000065.1 GCA_022564545.1 Chloroflexota bacterium
ATGTGGATGGAAGACACCATAACCGGCGACTACACACCGTACGTACACCCCGACTACTTCCTGCAGGTCACCCCGTACACATCGACACCGATTCACACCGGTGAGCAGGTGTATTTGCGCCACGGCTTCAAGGAACTGATCGAGAAGCATGCGGTGGACGTTATTGGGCCGGACCCGATGGACGTTGGCGGAATCGCTGAGTTGAAGTGGATCGCCGAATTTGCCGATCTGCACGGTATACAGATGGCACCGCACGGAACTGTCGACGGCCTGATCGGCCTCGCAGCCCATGTGCAGGTCGGTGCCACCCTGCCCGACAACTTCATTGCGTTCGAGCTACCAAGCGGGAAGCCTGACTGGTGGTACGACATCCTGGAAGGCATGGACAAGCTGGTCGTCAAAGACAGCCACATTGCCGTTAATGACACGCCGGGACTGGGCATCAGCTTCCGGGTCGACGAAGCGAAGCAGTACCTCAAGGAAGAGGATGCAGGCTTCTTCGACGATTAGGGTCAAAGGATATTCATGTCACAACCTAAATCTAGGGCATTAATAGTCGGAGTCAGTCAGTATATTGACCCCGATATAGCCGGTCTGAAGCCCTGCGATCAGGAGGCGACCGATGTTTTCGAACGGCTCACTGACGACACAAGTGGGTTGTTCGATGGTGAACAAAGTGTGCTGCTCACATCAGAATCGACAAGCGATCTTGAATCTTCACGTTCGAATGTGATGGCTCATCTTGACAGACTTGCCAATATGGCAAGTAGTGATGAATCGCTGCTGTTTTATTTCTCAGGACACGGCGATTCGATCGCCGTTGACGGATTCCTAATTTGTAAAGATACTCGCACAGGAATGATTGACACCACTGGGCTAAGTATTCGAGACACGCTGAAAACAATCTCTCGATCACCCGCACGTTTCAAAATGGTTCTTTTGGATTGCTGTAAGCCCGGAATGATAGTCGGGAAGTCCACGCAGCATATGACAGAAAGTTTCGAGAACGCCCTCAAATCTGTAACCGATCTTGGTGACGAAGGCATCGTAATTATTACCAGTTGCAAAGCTGAGCAGTTTTCGTACCTCCTCAAGGACTCGTCAAAAAGTGTGTTTACTAGCTACTTGATTGACGGGCTAAATGGAGGAATCACACCGGACACTCCATCAAACTTGATTTCAATTGACGGTGTAAACAAATACGTCACCGACGGCGTGAGGGGCTGGAGCGTAACGAATCATAAGCAGCAAGTCCCACAAATCATTTCCCAGATAACTGGATCTCTCGAAGACATACCGATCGCTCGGGCAGCGAAAGAGAACAGTGCGAGTCAGGTCTCTGATCTTCGTTCTGAGGCATCAACGCAATGGCTATGCACTAGCGTGAGCATCAGCGGACGGAAACAGTATCAGGTGCCATCAGAAGCTGAAATGCCACAGTTCGGGCATTACACCTCCCCTAACGTTGCCTATATCGTCGATCGTCAGGGGCCTCCATCACGTCGGGTGATTGAATCACAAAGGTCAGCGATAAACACTCAAGCAGACAGGTTCGGTGAAGACTTTCTAGCAACCTGCGGCGCGTTGATTGCTGCGGAAGATGGAGTCGACTCGGTTGAGGCACTAGAGTCTCAACGAATCGATTTCAACCATGGTCATATCAGTTACTCAAGAAACACAGAGCATTTCTATGAAAATGTTGACTACCGATTGATAACTAGTGCTGAAGCGGTAGTAACAAATACGGTAATTGGGATATTCGACAGATTCGATTGGAGACGAATGAAAATCGATGTGAAATCCGACAATCCATCCTCGTTACAAAACATGTATGTTCACGCACAAGAAGAGCAGTGGCTAATATCCAGATATTATCCGGGATCTTTTCTCGAACTAGAAATACCTGGCATTGGTCGAGGACGCGACCCAGGGAAGGTTCGGCTGAGCGAAAGTCAGAGCGAACCTTCCGCCTATGTCGTCATATACAACCTCTGGACCATCGACTCGTCGATTGGACTTGAGGCAATTATTTCGTTCACTCGCGATCTAATGGCCGGAGCATCCGACTGAAGTCGCCAGACTAGCACCAGCCCTGAATTCGAGCGTTTCCTGCGATCTCAGAGTTATTCACGCAGTAGGGCGGCCAGTCGCCGGCCACCTCTGCCAGCACGTTTGCGACGCACATCATCGTCATCTTCAGGCGCGTGTCACCGGTTGCGCTGGCGACGCAATAAGCTGCCGATGATGGCCGGTGGGCAACATCGACCCTCTTTTTTGTGGCATCTAACTCCCGTCCAGGAGTAAACATGTGGATAATTCCGCGCATAGAAAATTAGTTGATCTCCCGCAGTCGGACACGATGCCATTCATTTTTGTCGGGCACGGCAATCCGATGAACGCGATCCTCGATAACGAATTCAGCCGCGAATGGGCGCGGGTAGGCGCCGCATTGGCACGTCCTTCGGCAATTCTTTGCATTTCGGCGCACTGGCTTACTCCCGGCTCCACACAGGTCACGGCAATGGACCTGCCTAAAACTATCCATGACTTCGGTGGATTTCCACAGGACCTGTTTGACATGCAGTATCCAGCACCCGGTGCGCCGGACTATGCGCAGAAGACCATCGAGCTGATTCGCAAGGCCGAAGTGATCGAAGATTATCGATGGGGAATCGATCACGGAACCTGGTCTGTGCTGGTGAAGATGTTCCCCGACGCCGACATTCCCGTTTATCAACTGAGCATGGACTACAGCCGCGAACCGCAGTATCACTACGATCTCGCCACAGAACTTGCCGAGCTGAGAAACCACGGTGTGCTGATAATCGGAAGCGGCAACCTGGTCCACAACCTCGGGATGCTGGGCTCAGGCGGCACATCGCCGGACTGGGCGCTCGAGTTCGACGAATTGATGAAAGACCACATCGACAGCGGCAATCACAAAGGCGTCATCGATTTCCTGAAATTGGGACCGGTCGCGAAATTGGCTCACCCGACCCATGAGCATTTCCTGCCGTTGCTCTATTCGCTGGGATTGCGGACTGACAGAGACGAACTTACGTATTTCAACGATTCGTTCGATTTCGGGTCGATCTCGATGAGGTCGGTCCTTGCAGTGCCGGTCAGCTAGCTCTTCAACCGGGCGTTGGCTGCTATTTCTGCCCGGTTGACGCAGTACGGCGGCCAGTCGCCGGCTATGCCTGCCAGCACGTTCTCAACACACATCATCGCCATCTTCATGCGGGTGTCACCGGTTGCGCTGGCGACGTGCGGCATGATGAGGCAGTTATCGAGCGTCAGCAAAGGGTGGTCCGGGCCCATCGGCTCTGGAACGGTCACGTCGAGGGCGGCCCCGGCAATCTCGCCTGACTTGAGGGCATCGTAAAGCGCCTCCTGATCGACGACCGGACCGCGTGTGGTGTTGATGAGAAACGCCGTCTTCTTCATCAGTTTGAACTGGCCGGCGCCCATCAGGCCCGTGGTTTCGGCGTTCAGCGGGTTGTGTAATGACACAAAGTCCGAACGCTCCAGCAGCTCTTCAAGAGAATCGACGTACGTTGCACCGAACTCTTCGTCCCGCCTGCTCCGGTTGTGGTACAGGACTTCCATGCTGAACCCGGCGGCACGTTTCGCGACCTCGCTGCCGATCCGCCCCATGCCGACGATCCCCAGTGTTTTATGGTGGATGTCAGTTGCCAGCATGCCTACTGGATCAAAGTCGCCCCATTTGCCATCCTTCACGATTTGCGGCAGGTCGTGCACTCGGCGCGCCATGGCGACCAACAGTGCGAAAGCCTCGTCAGCGGTGCTCTCCGAGAGGACGCCGGGTGTATTGGCAACCGCAATTCCCCGTGCGTTCGCAGCAGCCATATCGACATTGTCGTAACCCGCTCCGAACTCGGCAATTACCTTGAGATTGGGTGCCGCATCCATGACCTCGGCATCGACGACGTCGGTGATGTGGGCGTACAGGCCGTCGATGTCGGCCACAGCCGCGACAAGGTCATCGTGTGACGGCGAATCATCGTCTTCCCAGATAACGACTTCCGCACCGCTGGCCCGAAGCTTTTCAGCAGCTTCAGGAAAAGTGCGCCGCGTGACGAGAATGTTTGGCATGTTTTGAGTTCAGCTTGCGCACTTGACGCCGACTGAGATTGGATGAGCATTCGCGCAGAATCGGACGAGATACGAAGATGGTGGGGAAGGCGGGATTCGAACCCGCACGTCTGTTAAGACACATGCTCCTAAGGCATGCGCGTCTGCCATTTCGCCACTCCCCCGACAGATGGACTCGCGCTGCGCGAATGACGATTCATTGTAGGCAGTCGTTGGTATTGCGGGCTACCCGCGCTGCTCCCAGCCATCCGAATGTTTATCCCACCTGGCATGTAAATCAGCAACGGTTGAATCGGATACGCCCAGCGGTTGCCCGACCATTTCCAGGTTCGATTTCATGTGTTCGGGCCGCTGGGTCCCCACGATCGCCACGTCGACTTCCGGGTGGGCGAACGTGAAGCCCAGGGCGAGTCGAATGCGGTCGCCCGGGTCGCCGGCCAGAGGACCCTCGGCCTCCATCAAGCCTGCCCTGCGGAAGTACTCGGTGGTGTATTCGGGTTGCTTCGCGTAAGGCTTTGGGTCGGCAGGGGCGCCCCAGACGGCGTTCCCGATCGGGCGCTTGACGATGAGACCCATATCTCGCTCTTCTACGTCGGCAAAGAGATCGGTCCTGGCTGATTGGTCCACGAGATTAAAGCTGGTTTGCAGTGTGTCGAACAGACCGCTCGTGACCGCCCATTTTGCGTTCTCTTTGTCGCCGCTGTAACCGATATATCGTGTTTTGCCTGCAGCCCGGGCATCCTGCAGGGCACGGATCACGTCCCCTCGTTCGAGAATTTCGACCGTACAGGAGTGAAGCTGGACGAGATCGACATGGTCGGTTTTCATGCGCTGCAGGGAACGGTCGATCGACGAAGTGATCAGCTCGGAGGTCCAGTCCTCGCCCTCGCCACGGGGCAGGAAATGTCCAGCTTTTGTCGCAAGAACAAATTCATCTCGCCTCTCGGAGGCCACGACGCCCAGGATTTCCTCGCTTATTCCGTAGCAGGCCGCGGTGTCGAGGAAGTTCACACCGGCGTCCAGTGCCTGGAAAATCACGGAGCGGACCTGGTCGGTGTCGGTCATTTCGAGATTCGAACCGATTTCGGACAGCCCGATTCCAAGTCGCCCAACTTCAAGATCGGTCTTGCCGAGGCGCTTAGTTTCCATCGTCATGTGCTTCTTGCCTTTCGAGATGTCCTGTTCGTTTTACGCCGATCAAGATACCGTCCGCCGGTCGACGCGCCAACCCTGCCCAAGAGTTGTTGCTACATTGCCAGGCAGATATAACGTGATCGTCGAGCACTGAGGAAACAATTGACCGGTCCAAATATCGTCCTGATGGTCGCCGATGACATGGGTTACGGCGATTTCGGCCTGTACTCAGAAGGCCGCGTTCACACGCCGGCTCTTGATGAGCTCGCTTCGCAATCATTGCGTCTCACCCAGCACTACGCCGGGTCGGCGGTCTGTTCGCCGTCCAGGGCCGCACTGCTGACAGGTCGTTATCCGATTCGGACCGGTGCCATAACACCGCAGGAAGTACTCGGCAACGACCGAATGGCGCTTGGAGAAGTGACGATTGCCGATTCGTTCAAGGCCGCGGGCTACACGACCGGCATGGTCGGCAAGTGGCACAACGGGGCGCTTGACCCACGTTTTCACCCCAATGCCCGCGGTTTCGACGAATTTGCCGGGTTCCGGGGCGGTTGGGCCGACTATTACAGGTGGAACCTGGACCGCAACGGTTCGTTCGAGAAATCGAACGGCCGCTACCTTACCGACGTGCTCGCCGACGAGGCTGTCGGCTTCATTACCCGGCACAGCGCTCACCCGTTCTTCCTGATGGTCACGTGGAACGCGCCACACAGTCCGCTGCAGGCGCCGGAAGAAGTCACTCGAAAGTACGTCGAGGCCGGATTTGAACTGGGAATCGCGCTGATCTACGCAATGATCGAGGTGATGGACCGCGGGGTCGCCAAAATCCGCGAGGCCCTTCGCACAACCGGCGTCGAGGACGATACGTTGTTGATGTTTACCAGTGACAACGGTCCGGCCTTCAGCCACCGGTCCGACCAGGTGCCCGAAGGTGTTTCGCTCGATGGCAGCCGGTTCAACTGTGGCTTCGCTGGCGCAAAGGGCTCTGTCTACGAGGGCGGCATCCGGGTTCCGATGATCGCAAGGTGGGCAAACGGCCTGCCGCAGGATATCGAGATCAGTGACCAGATCTGCTTTACCGACTGGCTGCCGACATTGCTGTCGCTGGCGGGCGCAGATCACATCGGCGAAAAACCCGTAGACGGCTACGATGTCTCGGCTGTCCTCCGTGGTGATTCGCCGCAGGAGCCGCCGCGGCGCTTCTGGCAGTGGAACGGCGATACGCCAATCGGCACGACCAACGCAGCAATGCGCCACGGCGACTGGAAGCTGGTCCGCCCTGCCCTCGACATTTCGTACGCAACTTCTACCGACAGGGAACTTGCCGACCGGTACGTCGAGAAAGATATCGAGTATAAATACCACCCCGAAAATTTCAGTGAAATATTCGACTGGCCGGAGCCGCAGAAGGTCATCCCCGATCCACCGCCCCCAGAGCTGTACGACCTGTCGATAGACCCTGGTGAAACCGACGATGTCGCCGCCGGCAACCCGGCGATAGCGAGCCGGATGCTGGTTGAACTCGAGACATGGTTTGAGGAAGTCGAGTCTGAGCGCCGGTTAATAACCGATTAAGAGGCTAACCGCCTACCGGCATGAACTTGATGCAGACCGGGGCCGGTATCTCGATCACGGAACCCGTAGCGGAGAGTGTGCCATCGGATTCACGCTTGAACGTCACGATGGTGTCTGAATTCTGGTTCTCCGCCAGCAGGAACGCTCCGTCGGGCGTGATGGCGAAGTTTCGCGGTTCTTCGCCCAGGGTCGACTGGTGTCCGACGTATGTCATCTTCCCGGTCGTCTGGTCGATTCCGTAGATCACCAGCGAGTCGTGGCCGCGGTTCGAGCCGTAGACGTAATTGCCGTCCGGCGATACATGCACATCGGCCGTGGTGTTGCTGCCCTCCCAGCCTTCAGGCAGAGTCGGCACCGTTTGAACCGGCGTCAGGCGCCCGTCCTCGCTCATGTCGTAGACGGTTATCGTGCAGCCGAGTTCGTTGATTACGTACACATACCTGTTCGACGGGTGGAAATCGAAGTGCCGGGGCCCTTCGCCTGCAACTTCTTCGACGTAGGCCTGTGCCGATGGCTTGAGCTTTCCGTTGGCGTGGTCGATGTCGTAGATAAACACCCTGTCCATGCCGAGGTCGCAAACGTAGGCACGATTGTTCGACCTGTCGATATTTACTGAATGGGCGTGCGCCTGTTCCTGGCGGCCTGTGTTTATCGACGAGCCTTCGTGCTGAATGAATTCGGTCCGCTCACCGAGCGAGCCGTCGTCGTTGATCGGAAGCACCGCGACGCTACCGCCTGAGTAGTTCGTAACGATCACGAGCGAGTCGGTTGAATCGACCGCCAGGTGGCAGGGACCGGGTCCGCCCGTCGATTGCTGGTTTATCTGGGTCAGGACGCCAGTTGCGGGGTCCACGCTGAACGACGTGACAGCGCCCGCGCCATCGAAGTCACTGATCTCGCCGACGGCGTACAGGTGCTCGTTCGAGGGGTCGAGCGCAAGGAACGATGGGTTCTCGATTCCACTAATAGTCGAAATTTCCTTTAGCTCGCCCGTATCTCCGTTCATGCGCAACGTGTAGACACCTTTGCTGCCGGAGTTCGTGTAGGTGCCTACGAATGCAAACAGATCATTAACCATCGGTTGTCTCCTTCAAATATTTCAAACGTCTACCCGCCGGATCGCCGGGATTAGTCGTTGACGATCAGGTCGGGGTCGATCTCAACCCCAAGGCCCGGTCCCTGGGGCACCGGCATGAATCCCTCCGAATCGATTTCGGGGGCGTTTGCCATGATCGAGAACTTGTTCTTATAATCGCCGATCGGCGGGTCGTGAAGCAGTTCCATAAACGGAGCGTGACGCCACGACGCCACGAGGTGCATGTGGGCGATGACGCCTATGTTGCCCCCACCGTGGTGCGGCACGACCTCCTTGCCAAACAGCTCTGCCAGCACACCGACCTTCCTGAGGTTCGTGATGCCGCCCAGCACCATGCTCTCGGGCTGTAGCAAGCCGTAAACGCCCTGCTCACACATTTGCACGAACTCGTGAAGTCCAGCGTTGTTCTCTCCGCCCGCGATCGGAATTTCGACCTTGCCACTGAGTTCGGCAAGACCGTCATAGTCATACCTGTTCAGTGGTTCTTCGAGCCAGTAAACGTCGAGGTCCTGCAACTCGACCGCCGTCTCATAGGCGCGCTGGAAACTCCACCGGACCCCTGGCTGCCAGTCGCCGCCCGACTGGGCCTGGTTTCCGTCGACCATGATGGTCATTTCGCTTCCCACCGCTTCCCTTACAGCTTCGACCGTCCGCATGTCCTCGGCAATCGTTTCGTGGTGCAGTCGCAGCTTGATAGCCCGCCAGCCATCGTTGCTCAGCGATCCAGCCAGTTCAGCGCGCTCTTCCGGTGTGGAAAGGCGGACCATGCTGGCGTACGGAATCACCCTGTCTTTCCCGCCGCCCCAGAGCCTGTAGAGTGGGAGGTTCGCCGCTTTGCCCACGATGTCCCACAACGCGATATCGACACCCGCTATGCCCTGGTAGTGCAAATTGGGAACGTAGTAACTGAGAGAAGCGGCGTGCTGCTCGATATCGAAGGCGCTCTTGCCGACGAGGTACTGTTTCACCGAGTCAACAAACATGGGATGCATGGCCGGTCCAATACCGGTGATCCCAGCGTCCGTATGCACTTCCACAAATGAACCGCCGCCGACATCAAACGACATCTTGCGACCGGGACTCCAGGCAGGCTCCAGTTCACCGACGTGCTTCACCGTCCGCAGGTTTACCACCTTCACATCGGTCACTGTCAGTTTTTCGCTCAATTGACACTCCTGATGGACGGGCCTGGCAGATGGCCGATTCGCCGGCCAATTCGCCAGACCGAAGCGGGCAAATCATACAGACACTGAGCGCGTTTTACAGAACCGGCAGAGCGCGTACACTATCGCTCTCGACCCAAATGATGACAGGGTCAAGCCAGGAATCAAAGCTGAGTACGGAAGGACTGCATGGCGAATAACACCGGGAACGAAAAAGCCAGCCGCGGCGTGGTCGACATACTGGTGGTCGGTGCCGGGGCGTCGGGCGCCGCGGTGGCGGCATGGCTTTCTGAAGCCGGGTTCAGCATCGTGTGCCTGGAGCAGGGCTACTGGCAAGACCCTTCGAAATACGCCTCGGCGTCACCCGACTACGAATTCGAAATGATAACCAACTGGTCCATCGACCCGAACGTGAGGCAACGCGATGAGGACTACCCGATCAACGTCTCGGAATCGCCGGTAACCCCGGTGATGTTCAACGGAGTTGGCGGCAGCACGATTCTGTGGAGTGCCCACACGCCGCGGTTCCACCCCTCCGACTTCCGTGTAAAGACCCTCGATGGCGTCGCCGACGACTGGCCGCTCACCTACTACGAGCTCGAGGAGTACTACGACCTCAACGACGAGGTGATGGGCTGTTCCGGGATTGCGGGCGACCCTGCCAACCCGCCGAGAAGTCCGCGACAGATGCCCCCGCTGCCGATCGGTTCGGATGGCATGAAGCTGGTCAATGCCTTCGAGAAACTCGGCTGGCACTGGTGGCCCTCCGACAGCTACATCAACACCCAGCGGTACGGTGAGGGCCGCGACGCCTGCAACTTCTGCGGGCACAACCACATGGGTTGCTACCAGCGTGCCAAGTCGAGCACAGACCTTACCTACTGGCCACGCGCCCTGCGCAACAGCGTCGAGCTCAAGACCGGTGCGCGGGTCCGTCGCATCACGACCGATTCCTCGGGCCGGGCGACCGGTGCCGATTACGTCGATTCGAAGGGCGGGGAACAACACCAGGCAGCGAGGGCGGTAATCATGGCTGCAAACGGCATCGGGACGCCACGCCTGCTGCTGAACTCGGCAACCGGTTCGCACCCTGACGGACTCGCCAATTCGAGTGGTCTCGTCGGCAAAAATCTGATGTTTCACCCGTTCGCAATGGTTACGGGCGTCTTTGCAGAAAAGATGAACACATGGCGAGGGCCATTGAGCAATTTTGCGATGAGCCAGGAGTTTTACGAAACGGACAAGAGCCGGGGGTTCGTCCGGGGCTATACCTACCAGTTTCAGCGCAGCCTCGGGCCTGCATGGGTTGCCAGGGGCGGGTTCACCGACCCGGTCCCGTGGGGAAAAGGTCACCACGCAGAGTTGGAAAAACGCCTGGGCAGCATGATGGGCATTGCGGTCATTGGCGAAGATCTGCCGGAACACCACAACACTGTTGACCTGGACCCCGAGCTCACCGATTCAGACGGCATTCCCGCACCACGCATCCGGTACAGAGTGAGCAAGAACTCACGAGACCAGCTCGATCACGCTATCGAGAACGCAAGGAAAGTTTTCGAAACGGCTGGCGCTATCGACATCTTCGTCGATCCGATGATGCGACAGTCTGGATGGCACCTGATGGGCACGGCGCGGATGGGCGACGACCCGGCCCGGTCGGTGGTCGACAGGTGGGGGCAGTCGCACGATGTCGACAACCTGTTCATCGTCGATGGCAGCGTGTTCGTAACCTCAGCGGCGGTCAACCCGACCCCGACGATTCAAGCCCTCGCACTGCGCACTGCCGATTACATAGTCGCCAACCGCTCTGATTTAAAGGCCTGAAAGGCAAGTATTTTGAAGGGTCACTTGACGGATACAGATGTGAATGAAGACGTTCTGTCGGCAATGCTTGACCGCTTGATTCCCGCCGTTGATGGCCTGCCCCCGGCCGGGCAAATGGGCCTCGCACCCGATGTGATCCGGTTGGCCGGACACCAGAAGAGGTTCTGGGGCCTGTTTTCCGGGGCAATGGAGTCTTTCGTTTTGCAGAACCCTTCGTTCGTTGCTCTGGACGACGACGAACAGGACGAGGCGATCAGGTCGTTCGAAGCGGATAGCCCGGTGCATTTTGGCGTGCTTCTCGACATCGGTTACATCGTTTACTACAAGGAACCTGCGGTCCACGAACGAATCGGATGGGATGGCCGCCCGCCTCAACCGGACGGCAACGTGATGACGCCGTGGGACGAGTCTGTACTGGAGAATATTCGGAAAAGAGCGCCGTTCTGGCGCGCGGTGTGAAATCAAAATCGGGTAGCTGTTTAGCGCCGGGCGTGCACATATTGACGAAAATTGGTCTCCCCGTCACCTGCTGACAACCTCTACTGGCAGTACATCTCATCGCCGCCTGACCGCCACTCAAATGAAAAGGGGTGCAGACGACTGTCTGCACCCCTTTTCGGAAACTCTATGTTGAAGCGTGCCTATGCGGCGAGTTTCTCTGTCTCTTTTGTTTCAGGTTTCCCGGAAACTGTCTCTCCGGCTCCATCTTCTGCGTCCAGCTTGAACCTGGATACCGCATCTTTCAGCGTCACCGCCATTTCACCCAGTGCGGATGAAGAAGCCACCACTTCCTCGACCTGGGAACTCAATTCCTCGGTCGAAGCCGATGATTCCTCCACTGCAGCACCGGTCTGCTCTGTGATCGCCGCAATCGCGTTCATCGCAGACTGGACCTCGTCGTTGCTGGCAGCCATCTCTTCGGTCGCAGCGGTCGTCTGCTCCGTGATCGCACTCACGCCTTCGATCGACTTCACCATCTCGTCGCTCGATGCGGCCACCTCTTCAGCTGCAGCCGATATCTGCTCCACCTGGCTGGTCACCACCACGACCGCCTCCTGAATCTCGTTCAGCGCAGCACCGGCCTCGTTGGCCAGTTCCGAACCTCGCTCGACCTCCGATGTTCCCCTCTCGGTTGCCTTGACCGACTCTTCAACGCCCTTCTGGACACCGTCGACCAAGATTGCAATTTCGCTGGTGGCCTGTGTGACACGCTCTGCGAGCTGGCGTACTTCATCGGCAACGACTGCGAACCCACGGCCCTGTTCACCAGCCCTCGCAGCTTCGATAGCGGCGTTCAGGGCCAGCAGGTTGGTCTGCGCCGCAATGTCGTCGATGACGGAGACGATCTTGCCGATCTCGGCAGACTGTTCGCCAAGGTCACTGATCCGATCGGCGACGTCCTGTACGGCGTCTTTGATCTGGCCCATGCCCTCCACGGTCTGATCGACTATGCCAAGGCCCTTGCGAGCAGCTTCGTCTGCTGTCTTTGCGCCCTCCGCGGCCTCCTGCGCGTTGCTGGCAACCTCGGTGATCGCACGAGACACCTCTGTGATGGCAGTGGACGTCGTTTCGACGCCCTCGTTCTGCTGCTGGGAACCGGATGCGATCTGCTCGATGGCCGACCCGAGCTGCTTCACAGATTCGGTCGTGCTGTCGACGCTCTTCTTTTGCTCCTCCGCGCCTTTGGAAAGGCTCTGCGCCTGTTCGGCAATGCTCTGGGTGGCCTGACCTGCCTGTTCAGCAGCCGATGCCAACTGCTCGCTCGCCGCCCCAACGTCCCGCGCGGTGGTTGTGACCTCCCCTACGATCTCGCGGAGGTTTGCGATCATCTTGGAGAATGCGTTTCCCAGCGTGTCTCGCTCTGAAATCGGCGTGATTTGCACCGTGAGATCGCCCTCGGCGATTAGCTCGGCAGATTTCGCCATGCCTTTCAGGTAGTCCATCATCGTGCCGAAAGCTGCGGCGGTTTGGCCAACCTCATCGCTGCTTTTCACATCGATGTTCTGTTCGAGATCACCCTGGGCCATTCCCTGTGCTGCACGCAGCATTTGTCCCATACCACCGGCAAGACCACGTGATATCACGAGGGCCAACCCGGCTGCAATCAATGCCGAGACGATCAGGGTGCCAATTGCAATTTTGGTTGCGAGCGACTTGTTCGCGAGAGCATCCTCGTAGGCAAGTTGGATGTTGTGTTCAACGGCTGCCGTAAGGAGCCCCAAATCTTCTTCGAGCAGGCGTTCATCTGCCTCGAGCAGTTCGAGCTCATGAATGATGTCTTCCTTGCTTGCGTTCGCCTGGACGAGGGCTACCAGTGCATCGCCGGCTTCGAGGAACACTACATACTCGTCCTCGACGACGTACAGGAGCTCGAGCATTTCCGCGTCTCCGTGAAACTCTTCTTCGAGTGCGGTGAAGTGCTCGTGTACGGCCTCCGTCTCGTGCTCAATTGCCACCAGGTCTTCTTCATTACCCGTAATGACAAAGTCTTCATAGGTCGCCGTCTGCTCGAGGATCAGAACTTCCAGCTCTCGAACACCGATGTCCTCGACCAGGTCCACGGTAACGATTTCCGTGGTGTCGTTGGCAATAGTGTTCATACCCCAGAACCCGACGCCGAATACGGCGATCATCAGGGCAATCATCAGTCCGAACGCCCCGAGCAGTTTCGTCTGTATGTTCAGTTTCATGGTCTTCTCTTTCGTTCGAGTCGTTTTTGCTGTATTTAGAATCGTCGGCTCGTGATAATTCGAGTAATAACCTGTACCTTGCGTACCACTGCCAACTTGACGTTTTCGTTCCAGGTAACCGGACGCATGAACGCCAGTGGTCAGTCAACATTTTTACAGCCGCGAGCCGCTTCGGTCGTTAGAGTTTGCCGCATTTATATAATGGGAATATGCCGTAACTAAAATATCCAACATAGAATATCTGCAGTAATCACATGTATCAGCCTGTAATCAATCCGCACGACATGGCGGGCGTGACGCGATACCGGATGCAGTTCAATTGCAAAAAACGACTGCAAGACAACCTGAGGGAGTGAAACGTCGAGATCAGCCACCGCGTTAATACAGGGGACTGTTGTTAACGGGCAGCGGGTTCGGAAAAGTTTTCAGCCCAAGTTCAAGCGGCTGTGTGCATCCAGCCTGGCCGGTCGCCAGGCCAACAATGCGTGATAAAGCGGGTGGCTGAAAATCGATCCGGGTCGGGATCTGGCAACAAATCTTGAACCGTTCCGCTCTCTTGCCCGGCAACTAATTCAGGCCGCGCGTTATTGACATTCGGCGCAATCTCAAATGGCCAACTGGTTCCAGGAAGTTTCCGCTGATCTCTTGTACAGGGCTTGATTCTTCCCGAGTCAACATTTCGGTTCGTGATCTCGACCGCACAACCCCCGCGCCCGCACAGGGCCGGAATTGACGTCAACTGTATTCGGAATGCTTATTCAGCATTATTTCGTTATTTGATACTGTTATATGCTATTTACCTTCTGTAAGATATTTGTTACACGCAATGAAGAGTTCTTCATATATCCGTATTTACGTAGTAGACGACCATCGCATGTTTGCCGATGGGCTTGTGGAACTAATATCGTCTGAAGCCGATTTTAAGATCGTGGGGCGGTCTTCCACGACTGTCGATGCAAGGCGTTTTCTGCGCGACGCACACCCGGATATCGTTTTGCTCGACGTGCGACTGCCCGATGGAGACGGCTATTCGATACACGAGTGGCTAAATGAAGCATTCGATGGCGACCAGCCGCAGGTGCTGTATGTGACCGCCGACGACCGTCTGATATCGATCGATCGAGCAATGAGTCTTGGTGCTATGGCGTACCTCGATAAGACAGGCGGGTGGGAGGAGGTCGCTCACGCTATTCGTCGCGCTGTCGCGGGCTCGAAAACTCTCGGTACTAATATCGCCGCGAAGCTTGCAGAATATTCGTTCGCACCCGAAGCAGACAGACGGCAGTTATCGGTGCGCGAAACAGAAATCCTGACCGGCATATCCGAAGGGTTGACCGCTAAAGAGATGTCGTCTCAAATGGGCCTCGCGCTACCCACCGTGCGAACGTACGTTGTTCGGCTGTTCAAAAAACTCGGTGCAAAGGACCGGGCCCATGCCGTATCGATTGGTCATGTTCGCGGTCTGATAGATTCTTAGGCGTGTAGTCATTTACGACGCAGTGTCACTAATTGTTATGACATTGGGGTCGGCATACTGACGATTTCGAGATTCTCTCATCCCTGCGAACCTGAAGTGTGGTTGGCTGTTTCTCGCCCAACCGCGATTAAGGGGAACTTCATGGAGGCGAGTTCTGGAAAATCAGATGCTAATGCCGCAAGTGCTCATTGCTGGATCGAATTGATTTCCGATCCGGTTCTGCTGTGCGACGAGGCAGGCTTCATTCTCAGGGCAAACCGCCCCGCCCTGGTTTTATTCAGCGTCAAATCCTCCCGTTACGCAGGCATACCGGTCCAGTCGATTATCTCAACCAAATCACGTGACCATTTTCTCTGGGCCTGGGAACACAGATCAAGTTCGATTTATATGAGTGACTCCGAGCGCTCGCCAGTGTGGGTACGGAGCTCAAAAAAACGCCCCATCCCAACCTGGATGACGATCGATGAAGTCGGTCCGTTTGGGCAACCGCAATTTGCCCTGGTCTTCAAGGACGCTCCAATTTCGTACAGTCCAGATGGGCTCCGTGAAACCGACCTGTCAGAGCATCTATCTTCTATTCGACATGAAATTCGCAGTCCGCTGTCTGGTATCAAAGTCTTGACGGACGTTCTATTACACAACAAACCCGGAAACCTTGACGACGCACAAATCGATCAGCTGACCGCGATCCGAAACGCGGCAAGCAATCTTGCATCACTGATCGACAACATCGATGTTCCGGAGGTGGTGCCAGTTGATCGAACCGCTTAGGTATTCGACCGGGGCCGAAAAACACACGTCGTGCAGCGTGCCCGCCCCGTTGCAGTCGAGACCGGTCCTGTGACGCTTCGGTCCAATGCCACTTCGATTCACGGTCCTGCTGTAATAAACGTGGATGAAACGGGTACCGTCACGGCGGCAAATCAAGAGGCTGCTGAATTGACGGGCTATGACGTGTCCGAACTCATCGGCCTCGGAGTGGAACAGCT
>JADFLG010000066.1 GCA_022564545.1 Chloroflexota bacterium
GTCTCATCTGAATCGCAGATGGCCCGCCTTCCAGTATAGGTATCCACCCCGCGGCAGGTCAATTGAGTTTGATCACAATGTGCTTTGTAACTCCCCGTCCTCGGAAGGCCCGTGCTCCGATGCAATCGGGGCACGGGTGAGGGGGAACGTGGTCGGTCACCTGTATTCGTTCGAACGCCGGTAGTTGGCCGTGTCGAGGCATCCCCTCAACCTAAAACCTGATCTTCTCCACAGGGAGAAGGGACGACACAAGATCGCTGCGCTACCCGGCCCGCAAGATGCCGATAGCATTGCTGATCCGCTCGATGCACCTTTTCTGACCGACAGCCGACATCGTGTCGAATAGCGGCGGCGCGAACGATTTGCCGGTGATTGCAACGCGGATGGGCGAGAAAAGCTGGCCCGGCTTCATATTGAGTTTCTCAGCCAGCGCCCGGTACTCAGCTTCGAGGTGCTCGGGCTCGAATGGAGCCGCCGTCTTGCAGAGTTCAAGGGCTGCCGTTAGCGCCCGCTCGGTCATTTCTGCATCCATCTTCTTGCCTGGTAAATCGGAGGCTTCTGGACTGACGTTGTCCGCAAAAAAGAAATCGAGTGTTTCTGTAGCCTCGGTCAGTTTCTTCAAGCGTTCGTGGACGAGCGGTATCAGCCGCTTCAGGTAGACGCGGTCGATAGGCCTGGCAACCGTGTCTGGCAGCCCGCCCTCGGATTCCGGCCGTTCCATGAACGGCAGGATTTGGTCCATGAGCTGATCTGCGTCCATGTTCCGGATGTAAACGCCGTTCATCCATTCAAGTTTTTCGCTGTCGAATATCGCAGGTGAGTCGTTGATCCGATCGATGCTGAACCGCCGCACGATCTCATCCCGGCTCATCACTTCGGTATCGTCGCCCGGCGACCACCCGAGCAATGCCAGGAAATTGAAAATCGCATCGGCCAGGTAGCCCTGGTCCCTGTATTCAAGGGCCGAGGTCGCACCGTGACGCTTGCTCAGTTTCGAGCGGTCTTTGCCGAGAATCAGCGGCACGTGAACATACTCTGGTGGCTCGATGCCTAGTGCTTTGTGGATCATCAGGTGCCGGGGCGTACTCGAAATCCACTCGTCCCCCCGGATCACGTGGGTGATGCCCATCGCGTGGTCATCGACGATGTGAGCAAGGTGATACGTCGGCATCTGGTCGGACTTCAGGATCACGAAATCGTCGATCTCCTTGAGCTCGAACGAAACCTTTCCCCGCACCGAGTCCTCAAACGAAACCGTGCCGTGATCGGGGACTTTCAGACGAATCGTGATTGGCAATCCATTTTGCCGCGACTCCTCGATTGCTTCAGGACTGCGATGCCGGCCCCGTCCGTCGTATCTTGGCGGCTGCCCGGCCGCCCGTTGCCGTTCGCGCAGGGCATGAAGCTCTTCAGGGGTGGTGTCATCGTAGTAAGCATGACCCGACTCGACCAGTCGTTCGGCCGCGTCAATGTACATCTGCTTCCGTTCCGACTGTATGTAGGGAGCGTGGGGCCCTCCCTTGTCGGGGCCCTCGTCCCAGTCGAGGCCAAGCCATTTGAGCGACTCGAATATCGCCTTTTCCGCCGCCGCGTCGTAACGACTACGGTCGGTGTCTTCAATCCGGACGATGAACTGACCACCCGTCTGCCTGGCGAGTATCCAGTCGAAAAGGGCCGTGCGGATGTTTCCGATGTGGGGAATGCCGGTCGGACTGGGCGCGTAGCGGACACGGACCGGCGGGATTGGGCTTGTCATTCAGGAAAGGTTAGCAGTGCTAAGTCTGGACGGACCGAATCCGGGGATCAGCGCCTGTTAGACGCGGTCAGCTCCGTGATTACCTCCTGAAGATCCTCAGGTAGCTCCGATGCTATCGACACCTGTTTCCCTGTAACGGGATGACTGAATTCCAACTTCGACGCGTGCAGGAACTGGCGTTTCAGTTTGCCGACCGCCGTTTTCTTATCAGCCTGGCGCTTTCCATAGGTCCGATCGCCAGCCACCGGGTGTCCGATTGCATCCAAATGAACCCTGATCTGGTGCATGCGACCGGTTTCAAGGCGCACCTCCAGCAACGAGAAATCCTCGTATTCCGAGACAACGTGATAGTGAGTCCTCGATGGCCGTCCATCCTCAACGACCGCCTGACGGGTCCGGTGGTGCGGATCACGCCCGATTGGCGCATCGACCACGCCTGCCGAAGATTCGGGGTGCCCGTGGACCAGCGCCGCGTAGATACGCGTGATCTCGTGGTTAAGGATCATTTCCGAAAGCCGGGAATAGGCCTCTCCAGTCAATGCGATCACCAGCAGCCCGCTCGTGTCGCGATCGAGTCTATGAACTACGCCGGGCCGGTCGGGCTCGCCAACATCCGCAATTCGCGGCCAGTGTGCCACAGCCGCGTTGACCAGCGTTTCGGAATCGTGACCTGCTCCCGGATGGACAGTCATTCCAGCCGGCTTGTCGATCAACGCGATTTCGTTATCTTCGTAAACAACATTCAGGTTCATGTCGCCTGGCACGATTCCGGTGGAAGTTTTTGCCGGGCCTGATACGGCTCGCACGACCCGTACGACCTGCCCGGCGCCGACCTTCGTTGAAGCCCGTGAGACGACAAGCCCGTCGATCCGCACGTTCCCGGCCTTGATTATCCGCTGCACCTCAGACCTGGATTCCGCCTGCGCCCACCGCTCTGCGAGAAAAAGGTCGAGCCGCTGACCCGCGTGCTCAGCTGAAACCGTAAAAATCATATTGAACACTCGTGTCGGAAATGCCCCCCGGGTCGTGAGCCGCGTGCAGACCTATTCGACCGGGCCGAGTTCAGGTTCTACGACTTTTACCGGGGCCGCCTGTTCCGAATCAGCGCCCGCGGCACCGTGAACGGCGCCAGAGTCGGCTTCGGCTTTTTCTTTCGAATCCCCATCCAGGAACCAGAAGTAGTAGATCATCAGACCGATTCCAACAACGATTGACGAATCGGCGATGTTGAATATCGGCCACGGTCCGATGTCAATGAAGTCTGTCACATGGCCCAGACGGAACCGGTCGATCAGGTTCCCGATCGCACCGCCAAGCTGAAGACCGAACGCAATTCGAAGGACCCACGGTGGGTCATTTATCGACTTGTATATCCAGGCCAGCACCCCAACTGCGCCCACCGATACCCAGGTCAGGATGTCACCCTGTCCCTGGAACAACGAGAATGCAGTACCCGTGTTCCAGGCATGTGTGAACCTGAAAAATCCGTCTGCAGGCCACGATTCACCACGCGCCAGGTTTTCGATTGTCAGCCACTTCGTAAGCTGGTCGCTCGAAACGGCAAGCAACAACATGATCCAGGGGACAGGATCGGTAAATTTCGCTCGGCTGCTCACGGTCGGGACGTTGGTCATGCTGGGGTCATGTTGGTTGATTCATCGTGCTGCGAACCCGCCCGGCAACTTGCCGCCCGAATTGCCGCCCTCAACGATTATGCGGACCGGGGCTGTGACAAGGTATAAGCAACTCCTTTTCGAGTATACGTTCCGACCGTATGCGCGGAGTCGTCCGACGGGTAGAATCGCCGGTCGATAGCGAAATCGCCGACGCTCAACTACTAAAAATCTGGCAACGCTGCCGATTCTGGCAACACTGGAGAACCAACGGCATGATCCGAGTCGATCTGAGGAGCGATACAGTCACACATCCCAGCCCCGAAATGAGGCAGGCGATGTACGAGGCCGAACTCGGTGACGATGTTTACGGCGACGACCCGACGGTCAACAAACTCCAGGAGCGTGCCGCCGAACTGCTCGGCAAAGAAGCTGGCCTGTTCGTTACTTCCGGCACACAGGGAAACCTGGTCTCCATACTCTCCCACGCCCGGCGCGGCGACGAGGTGCTCGTTGGCGACCAGTGCCACATCATGAACAACGAAGCCGGCGGAACGATGGTGCTCGGCAGCGTGGTTTTGTACCCGATCAAGACTGACGACTTCGGCTTTCTCGAACCCGATATCATCAAGGCGGCAGTAAAGCCCCGCGACTACCACAAACCGCCAACCCGGCTGCTAACACTCGAGAACACCCACAACGCCTCGAGCGGTCGTGCGATAAACGCCGAACAAATGAAGGCGATGGCCGACGCAGGTCACGAAAAGGGCCTCAGCGTTCACCTCGACGGCGCTCGAATCTTCAACGCAGCAGTGGCGCTCGATGTCCCGGCTTCCGACCTGACCGAACATGTCGATAGTGCTACGTTCTGCCTGTCCAAGGGCCTGTCCTGCCCGATAGGCTCAGTGGTAGTCGGCTCAAAAGACTTTATCCAGGAAGCCGACCGCTGGCGGAAGATGCTTGGCGCGGGCATGCGCCAGGTGGGCATCGTTGCGGCGGCGGGCCTGGTGGCCCTCGATACGATGATCGACCGGATGCAGGAGGACCACGACCACGCCCGCCACATGGCTTCGAGGATGGCCGAGATGCATGGCATTTCAGTCGATCCCGAGCGGATTCAGACCAACATCGTCAGGTTCGGCGTACCAGCGCACAAGGGTGACGAAATAGCGGCGCGGCTCAAAGAGGAAGGCGTGTACATAAACGGCGGTGATTCCGATCTCCGGGTCGTCACGCACTACGGAGTGTCGGAACAGGATTACGACTTTGCGCTGGTCGCCCTCGACCGCGTGATGATAGCGATCGCCTGACGGCGGCTGCCTGCCGGCAATTGGCCCGGCGCTGACCGGATTCTCACGATGGCCTACGCCCTGGAAATAGATGGTCTCACCAAGCGGTTTGGCAATAAGACGGTGGTCGATGCCATTTCTTTCACCGTCGATGAGGGCGAAGTTTTCGGTTTCCTCGGACCAAATGGCTCTGGCAAGACCACTACGATCCGCGTCGTGCTCGACATTCTCAAACCCGACGCCGGCGAAATCAGACTCTTAGGCGGTCTGACCGCCCGCCAGGCGATGCCCCGGGTCGGCTATCTCCCGGAAGAGCGCGGGCTGCTCCGAAAAGAAAAGGTTTCGAACATCCTGCGGTATCTCGGGCGGCTTCGCGGACTGTCCAAATCTGAGGCGCTGGACCGCGGTCTTGAACTGCTCCACAGGGTCGGTCTGTACGAACACCGGGACAAGAAAGTCGAGGGATTGTCCCGGGGGATGACCCAGCTCGTGCAGTTCGTCGTGACATTGATTCACCGGCCCGACCTGATCATCCTGGACGAACCGTTTGCAGGACTCGACCCAATCAACGTGCAGTTGATGAAAGAGATGCTCGCAATTGAACAGGCCCGCGGTGCAACCGTGATCTTCAGCACCCACGTGCTGTCGGATGTAGAAGAGATGTGCGAGCGGGTCGCCTTGATCGCCGACGGTCAGATGATTCTCTTCGGTGACCTTGCCGAAATCAAGCGGTCTCGCGGTGCCAACTCTGTTGTCGTGGAAGCTCCGTCGCATCCGTCGGGCCTGCCCGGCGCCCGGCGACACGCCGGACGTGGTGGAAAGGTCGAGTACCGGTTGAGTGATGGGCTTTCACCCGAGATGATCCTCAGTGCCTATTCGTCGGCTGGAATCGTTCTCTCAAGGTTCGAACAGGAATTGCCTTCGCTGAACGACATCTTTATTGAGGAGGTGAGCAATGCTCGGAATCACATCTGATGCAGGCGTCATCTTCGAGGAAGAGTTCCGGCGCCAGCTCAGACGCACGGGTTGGCGCATTTTTACGCTTTTGGTACCGGTCCTCTTGCTGATCGCCGCCGTGGTGGCGCCGATTGTCGCTGATCGGTTCTCTGGCGAGGGAGGTGGTCAAGCGCTGATCGGATATGTCGACAACTCGGGCATCACCGACTCGCTGGGCGTGATTCCAGGCGCCACTCGATTTGCTGACCTGGGCTCTGGTACCAGAGCCCTTGCCGGCGATTCTGTTAAATCGTTGTTTGTCATTCCAGCCGATTACATCGCAACCGGGAGCGTTGACTGGTACAGAAAAGGCTCCGGACTCGCTACGGGAGATGAAACCGGGGATGCATTCTTCAATCTGTTAAGGGCAGGGGTCGCAGATGAATCGCTAACACCCGAACAGGTGCTGCGGATAGTTGCGCCTGCCGAGTACACGCTATTTTCTGTTGACGATGAAGGCCGTCCGGAATCCGGAGGAACGGTGCAAGATGAGATTGCCAGGGCCGCGCCTGCGTTTTTATTCGCCATACTGCTGCTCATGTCAATCTTCGTCGGCGCCGTATCGCTGCTCCAGAGCGTGGCGGAAGAAAAAGAAAACCGCATGGTCGAAATGCTGATCACATCGACCACGCCAATGTCGATCATGCTTGGCAAAGTGCTGGCGCTGGGCGCATCGGGGTTACTGCAGATTTCAATCTGGGTCGCCGCCGCCGCCATCGCCGTGCCGAGAATCAGCGATCAGTTCTCGGGCCTGTCAGCACTCTCTATCGAGGCCAGTTTGCTTGTGTTTTTGATCGCTTTTTATCTGGCCGGATATTTCGTGTTTGCCGCGCTGATGGCATCGATCGGCGCCGCGACGACCTCGGTCAGGGAGGCGAGCCAGATATCGGCAGTGATTACCATTCCGGCGATCATCCCGATTTATCTCTCAGCGCTGATAATCTCAAATCCGGATGGCACCTTCGCCCGGATCCTGACGTTCTTTCCGCTGACCGCACCAACGGCATCAATGATGCGGCTTGCCGGGGGAACGGATGCAACCTACGAAATCTGGATTGGTTTGCTTATCACAGCTGGCACAGGTGTTTTCCTGATGTGGCTGAGTGCCCGGGTATTCCGCGCCGGGCTGCTCATGTACGGGCAGAGGATGGGCCTCCGCTCCGTGTGGAACGCCCTCCGGCAGGCCGATTAATGTTGCTGCTGACAGACACTGTTGGCGTTACTGTCGTTGCGAGGAGTCCGACGACGTGGCAATCAGTTTCGGCTAAGGAAAACACACCTGCTTGGCGAGCGCAGCCCATTTCAACGATGCAAGCAACAGCCAAAACAACAACTCCCCCGGCCTTCACGAGATTCGCTAATGCGGGTGTGGCAGCGGTCTTACTGCTGCTTGTTGCCTGTACTGCAGAGCCTCCTGACCCCCTCATCCTGGCGACCCGGTGGGCGGCCCTACTCGAGGGGACCCTTGTCGAAGAGGATGGGTGTCTTCGTGTGGAGTCCCCGGACCGGCCGGACGTCACGAGCACCGCACTGGTCTGGCAAATGGATATCTTCGAAGTGACCCGCTCGGGTGACGAGGTCACGATAGTCGATTTGTATGGTGACAATGGGCAGCCAGGTGAGCCTGTGATTTGGCGTCTGGGCCAGACCCTTCGGATTGGCGGAGGCGAACTGAGACGCGCTGGAGTAATAGACCACGCGGGGGCAGATTTCCCGGAGAAGTGCGTTGGGCCATACTGGCTTGTCAGCGGTGTGTAGAACCGCTCTTGAGGGGGACCAACTAGTCTCCCGGCCTTCGTCGGTACCGGTCCCCCCACCAGCCAAGCAGACGCTCCCGAATCGCTTTCTCAGCGCCAAGTTCGCCCGGCTCGTAGAACCGTTCGTCCTTGATTTTTTCCGGCAGGTTGTCAGCCTCGACGAAGTGACCCGGCCGATCGTGCGCGTACACGTAACCCTCGCCATACCCGAGGTCCTTCATTAGCCGGGTCGGCGCGTTGCGCAGGTGATGGGGCACCGGCTCGTCCCGTGAGTTGCGCACCATCTTCAGCGCTCGGTCGATGGCCCTGTAAGCAGAGTTCGACTTCGGCGCCGAGGCCAGGAATATCGTTGCTTCGGCAAGCGGGATCCGGCCCTCGGGCATCCCCACGAAGCTCACGGCCTGTTGTGCAGCCATAGCCATAGCCAGTCCGTTGGGGTTTGCCAGTCCGATGTCTTCAGCAGCCGATATCACGAGCCGTCTGGCGATGAAAACAGGGTCTTCACCAGCATCGATCATCCTCGCAAGGTAGTACAGAGCTGCGTCGGGGTCAGAAGCGCGAATCGACTTGATAAACGCCGAAATCGTGTCGTAGTGCATGTCGCCCAGCCGGTCGTACCGGGACTGACGCTGAAGTGATTCCTCCATCGTTTCCAGGGTGACTGCGATATGACCCGACCCGTCTTTCGAGGTGGATTCGACGGCGAGTTCGAGTGTGTTCAGGGCCGTTCTTGCGTCCCCGCCCGCGACTCGCAGCAGGAAATCCCTGGCGTCTTCCGACAGCGTCACCCTGTCGCGTCCAAGCCCGTGGTCCACGTCCGCAATGGCCCGATCGATAATCTCGGCGATGTCATCGTCATTGAGCGGTTCGAGAGTGTAGACCCTGGTACGTGAAAGGAGCGGCGAGATTACCTCGAATGACGGATTTTCGGTCGTTGCTCCGATGAGCGTGACCGTTCCTTCCTCGACGTGGGGCAGCAGCCCGTCCTGCTGTGACTTTGAAAACCGGTGAATCTCGTCGATAAACAGGATGGTGCGACGGCCGGTCTCTCCAAGCCGGTCATTCGCGGCCGCCATAATCGCGCGGACCTCTTTCACTCCGGAAGAGACCGCGCTCAGCTGCTCGAAGTGCGAACCCGTGGCACCGGCGATCAGGCGTGCAAGGGTCGTCTTGCCGCTGCCGGGCGGCCCCCACAGGATCATCGAGGGCACGCGGTCGTCTTCGATCGCACGCCTGAGCACCATGCCCGGAGCCAGGATGTGCTTCTGGCCGACAAACTCGTCAAGGTTTCTGGGCCGCATTCGAGTGGCCAGCGGCGCGATGCGGTCCTGGATTTCCCGCCTTCGATGATCGAACAGAGTCATTTTGGTCTACGGTAGGATCTGGTGGGTTCCGGCCAGGGCGAGTTGCCTTTGGGCCAGTTCTGGGCACACAGGTTACGCTAGTCGACCGACCAGCCGTCCCAGAGTACGGCGATGCCCACAACTCACGCCGACTATTTTCGCGGCAGGGCTTTTGGGACGATCGAGTTGTTGGCGCGCCGGTTGAACGCCCTGTGACCGCCCCCGTGACCGCCGTAGTCCATTTCGGCAATCGTGACGCCGTCGCCGCCATCCCCGTAGGAAGCAGGGTAGTGCCGGGCCACCAGCGGGTTGTTCGAAAGGGCTTCCCGGGCAATCTGTTTCAGCACGCCCGTTCCGTGACCGTGATTTATGCGCGAAACATGCAGTCGTGCATCGTGGCATCGCTGCAGGTGTCGTTCGATCGCATGGACGGCCTCTTGGGCCCGCATTCCGTGGAGGTCGATCTCTATCTCGACAGGGTCCAGGCCCCGAACACGTGTTGGTGTCCACTCCTGCTCAGTTGCGGGCCGAGGCCTTCTGCGCCGCTTTGGACTCATCGCCGGAGACTCATCGAGTTGTCTGACCAAGGGCAAAAACAACCGCCTCGATCACCGCGAAATCCTGGTCTGGCAACACGGTCCTCGGGTCCAGCAAAACCCGGTCGTTTTCGATTCGGGCTACAACGGCGACAGGACTTTTTCGGAGACTGGCAGCGAACGCATCCGCCTTATCACCCGCTTCGATTGCGAGCAGCGTAGTCGGGAGAGTCTGACCCGGCAAAGAACCGCCACCAATGGCCGACCTGCCGCTCTCAACGACACCCTCGCCTATTTTCACCCGCCAGTTTTCGGCCCTGATAGCCAACTCCGGCTCGCTCGCCGAAATCATGGTCCAGATCGGAATTTCGGACTCGTGTGCGCCTTTTAAGTACGAAATCAACGTCGCTGCGATTGCCGAAAGCGTCATTTTGTCGATTCGTACTGCCCGTGCGAGCGGGTGTTTTGACACAAGGTCGACCCACCGTTTTTCTCCCGCAATCAGCCCCGCCTGGGGACCGCCGAGCAGCTTGTCGCCCGAGAACAGCGTCAGAGCAACGCCATCCGAGATCGATTCCTGCACCATCGGTTCCTGGTCCAGGCCATATTTCCGGGTGTCCACCAGGCAGCCCGAACCGAGGTCGTTGATCACCGGAATTCCGTGCTCATTACCCACCAAAACCAACTCGGCAAGTTCCGGTACGTGGGTGAAGCCTTCGACGGTAAAGTTGCTGGGGTGGACTTTGAGAATCGCCGCCGTACCGGGCGTTACAGCAGATTCGTAATCCGAGGCATACGTCCGGTTGGTCGTCCCGACCTCTACCAGCTTCGCTCCTGACTGGCGCATGACATCGGGAATTCTGAAACCGCCACCAATCTCAACCGCCTCGCCCCGCGAGACGATCACTTCGGCCCTGCCAGGGCCTCCAGTATCCCCACTTCCTCTGCTGGCACTTGCACCACCCACTACGGCTGCGAGCGTAAGCAGCACGCCGGACGCATTGTTGTTTACTGCGATCCCTGCTTCTGCGCCGGTGACCTGCGACAGCAGATCGGAAATGTGGGCGTTGCGTGATCCCCGTTTTCCCGTCGTTAGATCGAACTCCAGATCGGAATAAATTGAAGCTGACGCCGCGGCTGCCGTTGCCGCGCCAGCGCTCAGGGGCGCTCGCCCGAGGTTCGTGTGCAGCACCACGCCAGTCGCATTGACAACTGAGTTCGGCCAGGGCCCCCACGCCCGGTCGGCACGCTCGACGATCTGTGCCGCCAGCTGGTCGCTCGCCAGCTGATCGCTCGATACGGCCATGCCACCGCCCTTGATCGCGGCCCGTGCATTGCTCAGCACGTCGCGGGCTAACGTTGTGACTGCGTCGTGGGAGAAATCGCGCAGCAGGACGGCAACTTCATCCGTTTGAAGCAACGCGTCGACAGACGGCAGCGACCTGTATGCGGACTCGGTCAACAAAGCTCTCCCAACCCGTGTGCGTCACCCAGAAATATCGACCCACAATTGGGCCTGGAGATAGTTAGCCGGCACTGGTGGGCTATTCCAGATACAAAAGTTTACTACTGCTAAATGGCTGTTCCCGCAGGAATATGCACCCGCGGTTACGCCAGCACGAGCGTAAGGTTAATCGGTTAGCCACTTGTTCAAGCAGTTCCAAATGGGTGAACCAGTGTTAGTCATCGGCCTTACCGGCGGCATTGGCTCCGGAAAAACGGAGGTCACGCATATATTGCGCGAGCTGGGAGCAGTGGTGATCGATGCTGACAGGATTGCGCACCTTTCTTACAGGCCTGGGACAGAGGTATACGAGGCGATTGTGCACCGGTTCGGACCCGATATTCTGGACGGTTCAGGTGTGATCGACCGAGGAAATCTGGGGGCGGTCGTGTTTTCAGACTCAGGCCGGCGCGAGGAACTTGAGGCGATTGTATGGCCGGCTACCCGAGAGTGGATCGAGGGCAGGCTGGCAAAAGAGGAGGCGCGCGGCACCGCGGTCGTTGTGATAGAGGTCTCGAAGCTGTTCGAAGCCGGTTGGGACCGGCTCGTCAACGCAGTCTGGACAGTCGAAGTACTGCCAGACGATATTGGCAGACGCGAGATTGCCAGGCGCGTTCAGGCCCGATCAGGACTGGACGAAGCCGAAACGGGTGCCAGGGTCGCCGCGCAAATGACCCGTGAAGAACGCGTCGAGCGGGCCGACCTGGTGATCGAGAACACCGCGACGCTGGATAATCTGCGCGAGCAGGTAAAAACCGTCTGGGAGACCATCCAGACACTACCGGAAGTGCCACAAATACCAAAATAAAAGGCGCGAACCCACAGCTAGCAAGCAGTTCATCGTCAACCATCGATGAGAAAGAGCCTTCAGGACGCGAAAACCAATGGCCACAGAGCAGGATTACACAGAGCGAAACGTTCAGGACTACTTCATCTCGGAAGAACCGTTTTACATACCTACTTCCGATGAAATCGAGATATTTGAATCGGCCTATCGCCAGCGCATTCCCGTACTCCTGAAGGGACCGACGGGAACCGGAAAAACCCGGTTTGTAGAGCACATGGCCTGGCGGTTGGGCGAGGGGCTCACCGCGCGCAACCCCGGCAAACGGTCCCCGAACGGCACGTTGCGAAAACTTCCGCTGATCACAGTGGCATGTCACGAAGACCTTACGGCAAGCGACCTGGTGGGGCGCTACCTGCTCGATGCCGACGGCACTCGCTGGATAGACGGCCCGCTTACCCGGGCGGTCAAATACGGCGGCATTTGCTACCTCGATGAGATCGTCGAAGCCCGGAAGGACACGACGGTCATCATCCACCCCCTGACCGACCACCGCCGCACGCTCACGATCGACAAACTCGGAACCGTTATCGACGCTGCCGACGGGTTCCTGTTGGTCATTTCTTACAACCCCGGTTACCAGAACGCTCTGAAAGACCTGAAGCACAGTACGCGCCAGCGATTCGTGGCGTTAGAGTTCGACTTCCCTGACGAAGAGCACGAAGCCATGATCATTAGCCATGAGTCGGGTTGCGATATCGAAATCGCGACACGACTGGCGAGGCTGGGCGTGAAGATCAGGAACCTGCGAAACCACGGCCTGGAAGAGGGTGCGAGCACGCGGGTGCTGATCTACGCAGGCCGGCTGATCGAGGAAGGCGTCTCACATCGCCGGGCATGCCAGGTTTCGATTACGTGGGGCATTACCGATGACCCGCAGGTGCAACGCAGCATCGACGAGGTTGTAACTTCGATCTTCGCGTGACCAACAGCAAACTCACGATAGGCAGGCTCGAAACTGCCCTCAGATCGCACTCCGGTGCAGGTGGCCGGAAACGCGTCACCAGCGCACCCGCGCCGGTGCCATCGCCAGCGGCCGTCGCTGTGCTGTTCAATATCGCGAGCGGCGAACCCTGTGTCTTGATGATCAAGCGGGCAAGAAATCTGACCCACCACAGTGGGGAGTGGGCGTTTCCCGGCGGGATGATCGAGGAATCTGACAGGTCGCCAATGCATGCCGCACTGCGTGAGACGAACGAGGAGCTTGGCGTGGGTGCGAAAGACATTGACATCTGGTGCGGGATGGCCCCGGTCGACACTTCGACCGGGTTCGAGGTCTGGCCGTATGCGGGGCGCATTCGTGACCGCGCAGTCCTGACCCCACAGGCAAGTGAAGTGGCCGAAGTGGTCAACGTGCCGGTCAGGGTTTTCGTCGACGACGCCTCGAAGCGGACCATCACACTTATCCGCGACGGCAGCACGAGGACCATGCCCGCATACGCTTATGGAGACCGGATCATCTGGGGTGCGTCGGCCCGAATCATCGCAAACACACTCGATATCGTGAAAAACGCAACATGACGGAGTCGAGCAAGGGACAGGACCGGATATTGAACGGTTCTGAAGACCCGGAAATACCGGCTGCAACACCAGCCACCGAACTGGCAAGGCAAGAACTTGCCGGGTTCCCCGCAACCGTGCTTGAGCGTTACGAGGACGCACTTGAGAAACTAACAGGCCGGCTCGCCGACGAGACCTGCCAGCAGTGGGCTTCGGAAGGCCTGGAAATAGTCAGTAAGACGGTACGGTCATGGGAGGCTGCTGCGGAGTTCTTCGAAGCCTCTGTGGCGGTCCAGCGCCAGCTTCCCTCGGGGCAATTCCTGAAATGGGCGAAAACGGGCACCTCACTGTGCGCCGATTCGCCGTCGCTGGCCGTCGCCTATTTCAAATCTTCGCCCAAAGCGATGCTCAGACTGCGGCCCCGCTATATCGATGATTGGGCCAACGTGTGCCGTGCCCTTTACCGGGGCACATGGAAATCGTCGGCGCTCTCATGCCGGCTTTTCGAGGCGACACCCATGCTTCTCGAAACTCTATCGTTCGAGGAGTTCTGCCACTTCGGCGAGTTCCTGGAGGTCCTGTCGCGCCGTTCCTACGATCAGGCCGGCGATGCGCTTGGAGCCGGGACTGACCTGTTCCCGAAAATCTCGGGTGATGTCGACAGGTTCATCAACCTTGCACAGATCGTCGCTGAAAAGTCGTGGCGCGAAACTACCGCGCTGTTCGATTCAGCAACCGCCTCTCTCGTCGAGCTGGGATCCCAGCATCGCGCCCCGCTGATCACCCTGGCGCGCCGGCTTGCGATTACAGGCGTCAGCGACGCTGCGGGCGTGCTCAAAGACGGTGCGAACACCCTGAACCGCGTGCCGACGGAAACCCGGGACCGCCTGCTGGAGATGACCGACGGCATCGCCGCGGTGTCGGCCCCGGCAGCACCGGAGTTCCTCAGGATAGTTCCCAGCGTACTCGAACGGGTGACGTTCGAGCAGATGGTGCAGTGGCAGTCGGAAGGTATCAGGGCGGCGCGGGACAGCGACGAGGCTGCGATTTCGTACTTCAAACTCGAATCGGCCCGATCGCAGGAAATGCTCGACTCACTTTCGTCTTCGATCGAACTGAGCCGGGTGCGTGAAATCATCCTCATGTATTGCATGGCGCTTACCGGTCGTTCAATCGATATTCAGGCCGCCCAGCAGCTTGCCGACAAGAATATCGGCTGGTTCCAGGGCGAGTTGCCGACGACCGAGGGCACGACCATCTATATGCCGTCGGTCATCAACCGTTATACGACCAAGGACGAAAACTTTGGCTTTTTCAAGGTCATTTCAACGCACCAGGTCGGCCACATCGAGTTTGGTTCATTCACCTTCGATTTCGCGGTTCCGTCGAACCTCTTTGATGACCTTCGCCCACGCCTCCCCGGTGCCAGGGAGCTGCAGGTGGCCAGGGCAGCGGATGAAGCGGCCGAAAAAAAGGTGCAACTGCCGGAATCAGTCACCTTTGGCCACGAAACCCACGCTGACCCTGAATCCATGTCGGGTGACCATTCCGCGCCAGCTGCTCAGGCCGAATCATCATCGTCGGAGTCACAGAAACCCGAGTTTCTGACCGATATGAGCAGGTTTTTCGACCTGTTCCATGAGAGACGCCTCGCGCTCGACGTATTTACAGTGCTCGAAAGTTCTCGTGTCGACGGTCATGTAGCCCATCTGTATCCCGGCATAACTGCGATGTACGACATCGTCCGCTCGGCCGCCCTTGAGTCTCGTCCAAACGTCACAGACCTGCCCGCACGCGAAGCGCTGGTCGAGTTCATGGTTCGTGTGAGCCTCGGGCAGGTCGACGATATGCTCGTGCCGTCCGAGCACAAAGATGCAGCCCGAAAATTGCGCCGCCTGATCAGGATTGTTACCACGGTGGACGCCTCGGTAGAAGACGCGGCCGAAGCGGCGATCAGGGCATATTCGATTCTGATCGATATCAAAAACGAAGAGCTCGACGACGACGATTTTGAGCAGCTGGAACCTGAGGAAGACGATGATTCTGCCGACTCGGGCGACGACGAAGATGTAGTCGACGCTGAAAATGTGATTCAGCAGTTCATGGGTCAGCCTTCTCCCGACGGTGAGTCGGGGGGCGATTCCGATGAAGGCCAGGATGACCAGGAATTCGATCGCGAGTCCAAGGAAGACTACTCGTCGCCACAGGAAGTGGATTACCGTGGCGAGTTCAAGCCAGAACTTTCCCAGCTTCTTTCCCAGTTGCAGTTGATGGAAAGTGGCGAGTTCTCCGAGACCGGCGAGATGGAGCCGATTACCCAGGAACAACTCGAGGAGATGATGAAGAACGCCCCCGAGATGG
Source organism: Chloroflexota bacterium (assembly GCA_022564545.1). Lineage (GTDB taxonomy): Bacteria > Chloroflexota > Dehalococcoidia > Lucifugimonadales > Lucifugimonadaceae > Lucifugimonas. The sequence continues at coordinate 15,500 of JADFLG010000066.1, forward strand.
AGTTGGAACAGATCGAGGGTGAAGAGAACGGCGATCAGAAGGCTTCAGAGATGCTCGAGAATCTCATGAAGGAACTGCAGAAGCGAGATCCGGAAAACCGGCAGTTCCAGCCGGGTCCGATGCAGCACGTTGATGAAGACGGTGGCCCGCTCACTGCGACCGAGCCCGATACTTACACCTATCCCGAGTGGGATTTCCGGGCCAACGAGTACAAGCCCGACTGGTGCATGATCCACGAAAAGGTCATGACCGACGGCGAGCCGAACTTCTACCGCGAAACCCTGGCAGACAATGCCTCGCTCGTTGCCCAGATCAAGAGGCAATTCGAGTTGGTCATCCCCGAGATGTACCGCAAGCAGAAACGTCTTGAAGACGGCGAAGAGCACGATCTCGATGCGGTATTGGAAGCCGTGATCGATCTCCGCGCCGGCGTGTCGCCCGAAGAGAAGCTCTACTGGCGCAGGAACAAAAATGAACGGTCTGTCGCGGTAGCGTTCTTGCTTGACATGTCGGCTTCAACGGCCGAG
>JADFLG010000067.1 GCA_022564545.1 Chloroflexota bacterium
GATATTCGAGCATTGGTGCCACTTCAGAAGTCACTAATTCGTGATCCCGACTGCCGACTACGATAAGACGAACGCGGTGTTGCGGCACTCCATAATCTGCGGCGTCCACCAACCCAAAAGAAATCTGATAGCCGAGCCGTTCTTCGAATTCACTCCTTATCACCCGGAACGCCGATCGTGGTTCTTCTTCTATGGTCAGTGGAGGAAAATCGCTCCCTCGCTCAATTAGCGGACGATGCTTGATCGCGGCAGAAAGAATCCCGCGGACGTTTTCCATCACGAAAAACCTTGGCCTGGCGATTTCAATCACATCGGCAAAATTCTTGAACAGGGAACCACGGGGATCACCGAGTGACTGGCGGTTTCCGGCAGTGCTAAAGCTCTGGCACGGAGGTCCGCCAGCGACGAGTACGGCTTCACCGGGTTCAAGACCGGCTTGATCCAAAATAAATTGCGGGTCGAGTGCTGTAACGTCTTCGAATATCGGAAATTGTGACGACCAGAATCGGCGCTGGTTATCTTTCAGCGTCTGGCGGGCGTCGCCGTCTAGTTCCACGGCGATACGGGTCGAAAAACCTGCCATCTCCAAACCCAGGTCAAGTCCGCCCGCACCGCTAAAAAGCGATATCAGTGCATTGCCGGAAGTCTGGGTCGATGGAGCACCCGAAGGAGTTGTTAAGCTAACGTTCATTCCGGCAGAATAGCACTCGCCCAAACTAACTGAAAATACCAGTGGCGACCATAAACATCTCAAATAGCCGTCGCAGGAGGCTGGGCCGCAGGTTGCTCGCCTGGTGGCGAGAGCACAAGCGCGAATTCGATTGGCGATCACGACCACTCACATCGTACGAGGTTGCCGTCCTCGAAATTCTGTTGAGGCGTACGACAGCGACAGCAGTAGCCAACGTATACCCCAGTTTCATCGAAAGGTTTCCGGGCGTTACGTCTATCGCAGGCGTGCCGCATTCGGTCCTGTCTACATTCCTAAAAGGACTCGGGCTGGAAAATCAAAGAGCTTCCGACTTGAAGAACATGGCACAACACGTACTTTCCCGTAAATCCAAAATGTTCGCTGCCCAAACGCATGAACTGGAAAAGACGCCCGGACTCGGCCCGTACGCTGCTCGGGCCATTCAGGTTTACGCACGTGGTCGCGCTTATTGCCCAATCGACTCAAATGTCAGCAGGGTGTTTAGCCGCGTTTTTCGTGACGCTATTGGGAGCAGACCCCGGATATCCGAGTTTCAAGATTTCGCTGATGCGCTCGTGACACGAACACGACCTCGGGCTTTCAACTGGGCGTTGATGGACCTGGGCGCGACTGTTTGCCGTTATGACAGACCTCGCTGTGAGGTCTGTTCGTTATCACCGATTTGTGATTTCTTCCGTCGCAACAATCCGAAGAAATGACCCGACCTCGCCAACTTCATGGTCGAAAAGGGGCTATAGGGGCCCACGCAAGCCCAACCGGGACCCTGGATCGATAGCCGATCAAGAATCCGACTCACAAACCCCGCTAACAAAAAGCCCATGGCGTTCGTTCCTCACAGGCTTTTTTGTTTCACTTCAAACATTTGAAAAGAGTCGCACCTCCCTACTCAATTTATTCTCATATCCCAGTTCGCCCCCGTGCACGGGCGTATAATCACGTGCAATGCGCAACTATGGCGCAAAGGTGCGGCGCGGGTTCGGTGTCGCGGTCGCACCCCAGTTCGAACAGGAACACTATCTGGGTTCCGGGTTCGATTTTCAAAAGCCGGAAGGGCCAAAATCAAATGGACACCACAACCAGTAGCACCACCACCACGACTAATTCTCAGGGCAACGGGTCCACCGATGCGCGGCGTTGGAAGGAAATGTCAAAACCCGAGGTCGGCGACTGGCGGATAAAGGGCGGGCTCGCGCAAATGCTCAAGGGCGGCGTCATCATGGACGTCGTCACCGCTGACCAGGCGAAGGTCGCCGAAGATGCGGGCGCCGTAGCCGTAATGGCGCTCGAACGCGTCCCGTCAGACATCCGTCGTGATGGCGGCGTGGCACGAATGTCCGACCCCGATCTCATCACAGGCATTATCGATGCCGTCTCCATCCCGGTCATGGCAAAAGCCCGGATCGGTCACTTCGTAGAAGCCCAAATTCTCGAGGCCCTGGGAGTCGACTACTGCGACGAGTCGGAAGTCCTGACCCCTGCCGATGCCGAGTACCACATCGACAAGTGGCAGTACAAGATGCCGTACGTCTGTGGTGCGCGGAACCTCGGAGAAGCGCTCCGCCGCATCGGTGAAGGCGCAGCAATGATCCGCACAAAGGGTGAAGCCGGGACCGGTGACATCGTCCACGCGGTTACCCACGCACGGCAGATCCTCGGTGACATTCGCCGGCTGCAAAACCTCCCGACTGAACAGTTGATGTCGGAGGCCCGGGACTTCCAGGCCCCTTACGAACTGGTAGTTGAAGTGCACCGCACAGGCAAACTCCCGGTCGTCAACTTCGCAGCCGGTGGCATCGCAACCCCTGCAGACGCTGCCCTGATGATGCAGATCGGCGTCGAGGGCGTATTCGTCGGTTCAGGAATCTTCAAGAGTTCCGACCCGCCGAAGATGGCCGATGCCATTGTTCGGGCGACGACCCACTACAACGACCCCGACATGCTGGCCGAGATTTCACACGGACTCGGCGACGCCATGCCAGGGATCGAGGCCAGCAAAATAGCTGAGTCGGAGCAGCTTCAGACCCGCGGTTGGTAAACACTCGAACTTCTGATTCTGGTGCACCGGTGCAGCCGAATATCGGTGTGCTTGCCCTCCAGGGCGATTTCGCCGAGCACATCCATATGCTCGACCTGATCGGGATTAACGCCGTCGAGGTCCGGAAAGTCCAGCAGCTTTCCGAAATCGACGGCCTGATCATCCCTGGCGGTGAAAGCACGACGATCGTGAAGCTTTTGACGCGCTTCGGTTTCATCGACCAACTACACGCTCGTGTCGAGTCGGGAATGGCATTGTGGGGCACATGCGCCGGAATGATCGTGATCGCCCGCGAGCTGGCCGACGCGTACCCGACCCCGCTGAACCTGCTCGACATCGGCGTCGCTCGAAACTACTTCGGCAGGCAGGTCGATAGCTTCGAGGCCGAACTTGACATCGAAGGTATCGCGGGCGACCCGGTGCGCGCTGTGTTCATCAGGGCGCCAGTTGTTAAAGACGTCGGAGACGGTGTGAAGAAGATCGCCACGCTCGATAACGGACAGGCGGTGGCGGTCAAAAAGGACCGGGTGATGGCGACCTCGTTCCACCCCGAGTTGACGACCGACACCCGTTTGCATGGACTGTTCGCACAACTGGCCCGGGAAGCCGCTCTAGAAGAACCAACGGAATCGCTGAATTTGACCAGGTCGCAGGCTTTGCCACGTTCCACGGAGGAAATCTCGAGCACGGTATGATCCGCCACCTTCACCCAACCGACTCGCCCGGGCTGCTGCAGTTCAGCCAGTCAGCGGGCCGGGGTGAGACGTGCACCCTGGTCGGTGCACTTCACGGCGGGCCGGGCGGGTTTCCGACGGTCAAATACGCCGGCATCGCCCTTTCTCCCCGTGCATGGCAGAGCTGCTGGGTCGAGGCGCGCCGAGGGCGAATCGATGCCCTGCTGCGTGCCGGTCCCCGATCGGGCCCGCAGGCCTGGGAAGTGGGCGAGCTTTACCTCCGCAAATCCAAGGCCGATCTCACACTCGACCTGCTCGAACAGATCGCAATACCTGCCGGGGGTGCCGGCGCCCATCGGATATTCGTGAGGATCCCGGTGAGCGGTCGGGCGCATAGCTCAGCGAACAGCCTCCAGATGAACAACAACGTCTATGACGATGCACGCAAAGCAGGGTTTTCGACGATTTTCCGGGAGACGGTCTACCGCTGCGAATCAGCTCATTCGGCCATCAAAAAGTTGGGAATCCCCGATCATTCACTACAGTTGAGACCAAGAATCGAGTCGGACGACCTGGCTCTGTTCCGGATGTACAACGCCACCACGCCGATAGAGACCCGCATGAAATCCGGGCAAACCCCACAGGATTGGGCAGCAGGTGTGGAGCGTCTTGGCCGCAAAGCCTCGGACTGGATATTCGAACTCCCCGATGGCTCTGTCGGCGCACAAATGCAACGGAGCACCACCCGGTCGGGTCACACATTCAGCCTCAACTGGTCAACGGAAGGTGGCACCGAACTGCCGGGCCTGATCGCTGCTGCCCTGGCGGAATGCAAAGACGTACCGGTTTCCACGACCGTGCCCGAATACCGTCCAGCGCTGGCACACTTGCTTGTCACACTGGGGTTCGAGGAAAAAGAACAGTACAAGGTAATGGTCAAACCCCTGGCCCAAACGGTATCTGAGACCCAGCGGGCATTTGCTGCGATCAGCTGATCGGAACCATATTAAATCAGGCATATAAGGAGACGTTTCAACTGGTAAATCCCAATGCACAGGTTGTCGACAACCTTGAAGCCTTCATCGAAATTTTTCCAGAGGAAATAGCCGCGGCCCTGAGTGAGCGGGAAGACATCGGAGACCTCCTCGAGGTTGTACTCGACCTCGGCAGGAACCCTGAAGCCCGGTTCCCGGGTGAACAGGTTTCGCTGAGTGAAGTCGAGGTTACCCACGATCAGATCGCTCACGTCGTAGATCATGTTGGACATTTTGGCGACGATAACCGGGCTGGGATCGAACGCACTCTCCACCGGATATCCGTGCTGAGAAACCGCGCTGGCGAACCCGTGGGCCTGACTTGCAGGGTCGGTCGTGCAGTTTATGGGTCTGTCCGGTTGATCGAAGACCTGATCCGCACCGGCAAGAGCGTGCTGATACTGGGCAGACCCGGCGTTGGCAAGACCACGATCCTCCGCGAGACCGCCCGTGTTCTGGCCGACGAGGCTGGCAAGCGCGTCGTGGTCGTCGATACGTCGAACGAAATTGCCGGCGACGGCGATGTCCCGCACCCCGCGATCGGGCGCGCACGTCGCATGCAGGTCGCCAACACCAGCTTGCAGCACAACGTGATGATCGAGGGCGTCGAGAACCATATGCCCGAGGTGATCGTCATCGACGAGATGAGCACCGAACTGGAGGCGCTCGCCGCCAGGACGATCGCGGAACGGGGCGTGCAGTTGGTCGCCACTGCACACGGCAACACTCTTTCCAACGTCGTTTCCAATCCAACGCTCTCTGACCTTGTTGGAGGGACCCAGACGGTAACACTGGGCGACATCGAGGCACGTCGGAGGCGGACTCAGAAGACCGTCCTCGAACGCAAACACGACCCAACGTTCGATATCGTTGTCGAGATTCGCGAACGAAATGTCGTCACGGTGCATCCCGAGGTCGGAACCGCTGTCGATCGCATGCTCCGCGGCATATCTATCCCGCAGGAAGCGCGCCGACTCCTGCCGGACGGCAGCGTTGAGACACAGATCGAGGAAATTCCCGGTACCGAGTCGGAATTCATCCCGGCGCCATTCGAAATCGATGACCTGTCTCGAAAACGATATGACCCCGGTGATAGCCGCCGCGGCAGCCGCGGTAGCCGCAACTGGCCCGGCCGACCCGACCAAAGTGGCAACGGTCGCGCCTGGCAGGAATCGGACGAGCACGACGAAGAGACTGAGGCACCAAAGCCAGTCGTCACCAGGGTCTTTCCGTTCGGCATCCCGAAGAGTGCCATCAACGAGGTAATCGCCGAGACGAATTCACCCGTGTTAGTGGTCGATTTTGCCGACGCTGCCGAGATATTCGTCACCACGAAATCGCACTACAGCCGACGCCCCACGGCGGTCCGCAGGGCCGAGCGAGACGGTGTGATGGTTCACGTGCTCAGGCGCGGGACGAGAGAGCAGATCAAGCAGTTCTTGAAGCGCTTCAAACAGACCCGTACCCGGGCACACAACGGGTTCAACAGCGACTATGAAGACCTCGAGCAGGGCGGCCGCGCCAAAGAGGCCTTGAAAGAGACCGAGATGGCGATCGGCAGAGTAGTTTCAGGGGAGCAGAGGGTCGAGTTGATGGCCCAGCCGCCCTACGTCCGAAGACTCCAGCACGGCCTGGCTGCACGTAATAACCTCGGCTCGGCGAGCATGGGCAGAGAACCTTCTCGCCGCGTTGTAATTCGACGCCGCAGGCGGTAGGGTTCTGATCAGGATTTCTGGTCGCAATTACTGTCGGACAAGGGGTACGGAAGTTGACTGCCAGAGCGCAGGGCGCGTTAGATTTCGGAACGAGCGGTAACCGGTTGAAAAAGCACGCGGTCGAAGGTGGCCTCCTCATCACGTTCGAGGGCGGCGAGGGTGTTGGGAAGTCCACCCAGGCCGAGCGTCTGTTCCACAAACTCGAAAGTCTGGGTATCGACGTGATCCTGGCCCATGAGCCGGGCAGTTCTGACCTCGGGAACAACATCAGGCGGTGGATCAAGCGGTCGAGCTCTTCATCTCCGCTCGCCGAGACCCTGTTGTTCGAGGCTGCCCGCGCACAGTTGTTGCATGAGTTGGTCCGCCCTGCGCTCGGCAAGGGCAAGACCGTGATTCTGGATCGGTTTACCGATTCGACACTCGCGTATCAGGGCTACGCCCGCGGCGGGAACCTTGAGACCATCAAAAAATTGAACGATATCGCCACGGCGGGCCTGGTCCCGCACCTTACGGTATTGCTCGACGCCGACCCCGAGGTCGCGCTGGCGCGCGTGTCCAATAAGCCAAATCTGTTCGACGGTGCGGAAAAAAGCGGGCCGAAAAGGATTGACAACGAGAGCGAGCTACGGTTCGAACAGGCTCCGCTCAAGTTCCACCAGAACATTCGCAACGGCTATCTCGAACTGTCGAAAACAGATTCAAGGTGGTGCGTCATTGGCGCCGATCAGGCAGGACACCGCATTGCCGACGCCATCCTGAAGCGGGTACGCCGCCTGCTGATAGACCACGACATCCCGGAAGAACTCTTCAAGAGCTAGGCACCGCGCAGTCCCCTCTTCCCGGCAGGGAGGGGTGTGCCCTTTGGGCGCGGGTGTTGGTCGCGACTATCCACTCCCCCGGGATCGGATTCAGGCGAGGGCAGGGTACCCCCCGCTTATTACAGATTGATCGCCTCGCCCTCATCCCGACCGAACCTGGCCGAACTCTGCTTTCAACGTGATCGGCTCGCGGGTATTCTCGTCAGATGTCGAAACCACGCTTCACCCCACACCAGGCAATCGAGCACCGCTTGAAAGCACGGGGGCTTAACTTCGATGACATCCGGGTAGGGAAGAAGGTCCTGCTGACGTGGTCTGAAATATGGGGCAAGGCACTGGCAGACATGCTGGGGGCAGAACCCGCTCCCCAAACGATGTTCATCGATACGTTCTGGCTGAAAACGGTAGACAACGAACGGGGCGGGATCACCGTTGCCTTTGCCCCGATCGGCGCTCCCGGAACGATCATGATGATGGAGGATCTGATCGCATGCGGCGCCGAGTCTTTCGTCGGCGTCGGCGCATCAGGTGGCCTCGACCCGCGCCACCCGGTCGGCGACGTGCTTCTGCCGAATATGTGCCGGGTAATCGACGACGGAACATCTGCCCACTATCCCGACAACGGACAAGGGCCCCCGAGCGCCGACAGAGCAACACTGGCCGATCTGACTTCGCTCCTCGAAATTCACGGGGCCAGGACCGCCAGCGGCGACTGGTGGACTACCGACGGTTTCTACCGCGAAATGACCGACGATATCGCTCGCCACGCCAACAACGGCATTCTGGGCATCGACATGGAAACCTCGGCAATGTACCGGGTTGCGCAATACCGCGGAGTTGCGGCCTGCAACATGCTGGTTGTGAGCGACGAGTTGTGGGCAGACTGGAACTATGGCATCGACTTCAGCGAGTTCAAATCCGGAGTCGAAGCCATGCAGGCCGCCGCCGTGGAATGGGCTCAAAGCTGACCGGCATGGACCCCTCTCCCTGGGATGGAGACGGGTGCCCTATGGGCGCGGGTGTGGGTCAAACCCGCCATCGGATGCGGCGGTAAAGACGCCGGGAGGTTTGCGCCGACCTCGATCCAGTACACCAACCCACCCTCGCGCCCACAAGCGGGCACCCGCCTCTCTGGCAGGGAGGGAGGACTAATCCGGCCTGCGCTAACCAAACCTGTCGAACCCGAACGGTGCGATATCGATATCCGTTTCGCCGGTCGATACCAGGTCGGCGATCGCCCTCCCTATCACCGGAGCGAGCAGTATCCCCTGACCAGCTGTGCCGGTCGCGATGAACATGCCCTCTTTACCGGGAACCTGCCCAAGTATTGGATCGCCATCGGGCGTGACCGGACGCAAACACGCGGTCTGTAAGACCAGTTTTTGAGATTCAAGCTCGGGCATCATTCGCATTGCGGTGAGCGAAATCGAATCCAGTGCGTCGGCCGAGGGAGTCGTATCGAACCCGCTGCCGTCCTTTCTTGTAGCACCCAGCCAGATTAGACCGTCGGCCTTTTGATAAACCGCACAGGTATTGTCTGAATGAAATGCCCGGAGATGGAACCCGAGCCGCGGATCGAGCCCTTCCAGGCGTACCAGTTCGCCTTTCTGCGGCGCAACCGGTACGTCGATATCGACCCAGAGAGTTGCAGCACCCGACCATGGGCCCAGCGCCAGCACCACTGCACCGCAACTAATGCGGTCCTGTCCCAGCATCACCCCAACTGCACGGTCTTTTTCGTAAATAATCCGGGTCGCTTCCCTGAGCACAATTTCCGCTCCATGCGCCTCAGCTGCCCGGGCAGTTGCCAGCGTGAAGTTATAGCTGTCGAGAATAATCACGTCCTCGACGAGCACACCTCCGTAGAGGTCTTCTGTGATCCTGGGTTCTAACTTCCGAATGTCACCCGGTTCGAGCCACTCCGATTTAAAGTCGGAAAATTTCGAAATCCGCTCCAATTCGGCTTTCTGGATGGGAATATCGGCTTCCGTCAGCGCCAGTTCGATATGCGGCATCATCAGGACCTGCGCATCGACACCCGACTCTTGCTGCACCCGATCGAGCATTTCCCTGTGCATCCGGAACGACTGGTGGTGCAGGGGCACGAGCTTACCGGTCTCGCTGGTCGGGTTCAGCAGACCTCCTGAGAAGCCGGATGCGTGACCGGCGATCGAGTCTCGCTCTAAGAGTGTGACGCTTGAACCCTCGCTCGCCAGTCGATACGCAATCGACGAACCAATGGCCCCGCCACCGATAATCACAACGTCACTGTGAGTTCTCATCGTGCCGTGTCCCTCATGGCCTCACGGCCTCAGGCCCATCCAGTCGGCGATAATGCCACGGTCATGGTCAAACGCCAGTTCCGGCAGGTCCTCAACATCAACAACCTGCACGTCGAGCGTCTCGTGGTCGCCCACCCGTAGTTGCCCACCTGTGACACGTACCTCATACACCGCCAAAACGATCTCGTTATCGTCCTCGGAATAAAGTCCCACCAGCCGTTCAGCAACGGTTTCGAGACCGCACTCCTCACGGACCTCACGCTCGACGGCACGCTCAACTTTTTCCCCCCTGTTCACATATCCAGACGGGAAGCTCCATTTGCCGACAGCCGGCTCGATCGCACGCTGGACCATCACGATGCCGCCGTCCATTGGGACGATCGCCGCACCGGCCAGCTTGGGATCGCTCCAAATAGTGCGACCGCATTCGGAACACTCCGGGTGTCCATGAGGACCTGACCTCAGGTCGGGCAGTTCGTGTGTGTGATCGAGCTCCACTGTAATTTTTCGCCTGTCATAAACGCCCGTTCGAATTCCCCGCTCGAATTCACTGAGTTGGGAGACTGTAACAGAGCCTGTGCTGCGCAGTATTGCGCATTGTCGGTAAGGAACGCTGCTAACATGCGCTGCCACCAACACTATTGACTCGCAAATGGAGAGCGCTGTGCGGCGCGGGGGTTTGCATTCACCGGGGGTTCACCTCCGGCATGGCAACGTTTAGACGGGCGTTTGCTATGGGCGCAATGGGCGTTATGGGATTTTTGTATCGAAACAGGTTGATTCGCTACACCATTCTGGGTGTCGTGCTGCTGGTTTTGCTGGTGATCGCGGGCGGCGGCTGGTACTTCTCGGGAATACTTGAAGCAGACGGTCTACGAATCGACAACGAGCCGCCTGAATTCAAGCTGACGATCATCGCTATCGGGGACGGTACGATAACTCTCAGGCAGCTCGACGATGCCGACGTAGAAGATAATCTTTCGATTTCAGCGAAGTGGGGCGTCACCAACGGCGAGACATACGGGCAACTTGGAGACGTCCTGTCGGAATCCGAAGCACTGGTAACGCGAGAATTCGTTCCGCAGGTCGGAGAATTCCTGGTCGGCCAACCCGTGTATCTCGAACGCACGGCCTACCCACACGACCCTCGCTCGGCCTATGGGCTTGATTACCGGGAAGTCGTGATTCCTGGTCCGATCGGGAACCTCGGCGCCTGGTACGTTCCCCCGGTTTCACGAAGTACGGAAGTCTGGGCCGTGCTGGTTCACGGTCGAACAGGCGATCGTGATTCCTCGATCAAGCTTCTTGACGACCTTTCCGACCTCGGCGTTCACTCGCTCACTATCGACTATCGCAACGATGAAGGCGCACCGCCCAGCAAATCCGGCTATTACGACTTCGGTGTGACCGAGTGGGAAGACGTCGAAGCTGCAACCAGTTACGCGTTCGAAAACGGGGCTTCGAAGATCATCCTGATCGGGGATTCGATGGGTGGCGGGATCGTCGTGAACTACCAGCTCCAGTCCGATCTTGCCGACCGCACAGTGGGACTGATACTCGATGCTCCGATGCTCAACTTCGGAAGGACGGTCGACAAAGGCGCAGAAGAACGGAGTGTCCCGCCGCCAATCACGTTCGCTGCGAAGTTGTTCTCAACTCTCAGGTTCGGTGTCGACTGGGGAGCGATGGACTTCCTGTCACACGCCAACGAGCTAAATGTTCCCATCCTGCTTTTCCACGGCGACGCAGACACCACTGTGCCTATCGAGACGAGCCTGGAGTTTGCCGAAAAATTGCCTGAACTGGTGGAACTGCACACTTTTGAAGATACGGAGCACGTTCAGGCATGGAACCTGTTCACAGACGAGTACGAAGGTCTCGTCAGGGATTTCATCGAACGTATCCGCTAATCGATCGGTCAGCCGTTTCAGACCGAATCAGCAGATCTCCCGGCAGCATTGGAGCCGTGTGTGTGCACGGGTCGAAACGGTGACAGTTCCCGGTGGTCAATTGTTGCTGATCGAAAGTGCGCATCGCACGCCCGGTGCCAAACGCACGCCTACTCCGTGGTCCGAGTCAGCTCATGCAGCGGTGTCCGGAGGAATCCGACAAACGACGACACCACGCCGACCATGCCCGCTCCTGCCGCCAGCGCCAGTATCGCCAGCACCGGCCACCAACTCGTCTGCAAAATGAATGGCGGGAGCAGCGCCCTGCCAGTCTCCGAATGGGCAATGGCCCCCACGGCAACCCGGCTCGCAACAAGGCCCGAAGCAACCCCCACGATTACGCCGATTACCGCCACGATGCCATGCTCGATCAGGGCACTGCGCATGAATCCGGGCTTCGACAACCCCATCGCACGCAGATAAGCCGAATCGTGAATCGTGCGGTTCGAGTGGGCGACGAGGTACGTGAAGTATCCGAGCACGAGGGCTGCGCCGCCAATAATCAACGCCACAAAGCCCATCCCCCGCCACCCGGCAACAGTTAGCGGGTCGATCACCGACTCTTCGACGCGGGCCTCACGGTCCAACAACGAACCCGCCCGGAAAATCCGGCGAATCGCGCTTGTCGTTTCCGCATGGTTTTCCGGATCAATATCGACGAACACCTCGTTGGCGCTGATGTTCACCAATCCGCGAAGCTCGACAAAATCCAACAGCGCCTGCACATCAATGACCATGAACGGTCGAACATCCGGATCGAGCGTCGGAAACAGGCTCACAGTTGCAACGGGTACGATGGGAATGAACCCGCCGAATATCTGAACCACACCTGGCTGCCCGGGCGCGATCGCGGCCAGACTCACAAAGTTTTCCGACACGATGACAGGCAGCGGTTCTCCGGTGGCACTGCGGTAGATTCCGCGCACGCCCGCGACCGTTCCCCGTTCGAGCACGACCATGCCGACACCAGTTCCTGGATCACCGACACCCGGGTCCTCGTTCGCATCCGCATACGAATCGTCGAGACCGTTTGAAGTCGGGATCGGCGTCCACAGTCCCGTGTTTTCGAAGTCGAGGAGCACCTGCTCGAAACCCGGTCCTGAAACTTTCAGGTCGTCGATAAACCAGGTGGTCGGCGCCCCCCCATCTCCACCTGCCTGCATAAATGTCTGTAGCGAAATGATCTCGATCGGATCAACGAGGTGTTCCGGTATTTCTCCGAACTGCTCCGCCCAGTCGGCCCCAATCTGACCCAGCGTGACAGTCACCCGCCGTCCTTCTGCGCCCTTCAGAACAATCCAGAAGAAATGGTCGTTTACATAGGGGTCCTGTTTCGTCCACGCCGAAATGGCGGTCGTACCCCGCGGCAAAATCAGAGGTTCCGGCTTCGCGGGGATGCTTACACGTTCGAGCAGCGTAGCGAGCGTCTCGTCGGCGAAGTCGTCCCTGAACCACGCCATGTCCGCGAAACGCTCTGAATCGACGCCGAGAACCGTGAACTCAAGACCCCGGCTGGTTGTGCCGACCCTGGCGTTTTGCCGGAAAGCCATCGTGGCGAGGTTCACACCGTCGATGGCAGACAGATCTGCGATATCGGCCGGGCGAATGTCGGCGCGCAACCCGCCGGGCAGGATCCGAAGATTCGTGCCGTTGTCGTAAAAGATCTGCTCGAGGTTGCTCCGCTCCAGTGTCGACCCCAGGGTCCCGACCATCACGCCAAGGCCCGTCCCAAGAATTATCAGCAGCACCGGCCAGGCGTACCAGTACGGACTCCTGCTCAGGCGCCAGAACCCGACCGCGACCGAAGCCGAAGTGAAACGGGTCGCCATCCATGACCCGGCCCTGGTCATTAGCGGGAACGCCCGCAACATCAACAGCGCTACCGATATCAGCATCATTACAGGAGCAAACAGTAAGGTCGGATCGGTGACGATCTCTCCCTCACGATCGGTCGTCGCAACCCCGCGCGTCGTGATCTCCCACAGGAACAGACCGCCAAGGACCACGATAATCAGGTCGAAATAGAACCGCTGGAATACCGGCGGGCGGTCTGGCCGTGCCCTTGAACGGTCGACGTCCGACACACCTGAACGCGCTGTCGACAGCGTCGGTGCAAGCACGATCAGGAACGCTATCAGGGCAGCGCCGGCTGCCCACGCCCAGGCCATTGGCGATAGTTCAACCGGCAGGTTCTGTCCGCCGGTCAACGATTCGAATACCGGCAGACGGCCTGCGAGCCCAATTGCCATTGCGGCCAGTAGCGGAGCGATAGCCGCTGGCAGCACCACCGTGACCACCGCTTCGATCACCTGCACGCGCAGAACCTGGAAGGTCGACAGGCCCCGCGAGCGCAGCATTACTGTTTCCATTTCGCGCCTGCGCGCGATCAGACCCGATACCAGGAACAGGTAGTAGCCAACCACTGCCACTCCCAGCACCGCCAGCAGCAACGCTGGCAAGCGCAAAAACAGCATTTTCGTTGCCATACGCCTGGTCGAGGCCCGCGCCCCGGCCAGGGTCGTGGCCCTGGGCAGCCCGTCAGCGATCACCTCTTCGAAACGGTCTATCGCAAATACAAGGACCCCGGCCTTGATCAAAGAAATCTGTTCGGGGTCGGTGAACAGCACACGCATGTAGCTCATCGGCAATCCTGCGTTGGAAGGGCCGACGCCAGGGGCTATCGCGTCCTGGGCGGTGAACAGCACTATCGGTATTTCTCGACCGCCGAACACCGTTGGTGGCTGGGGTTCGAGAATCGCCGTCGCGCTGCCAAGCCAGAACTCGTCACGGGGGTCGTTTTCGACGAAAATCCCGACGATTTCAGCCTTCACAATTCCGGCGCGTCTGGATACGGATGTCGCCGAAATAACGTCACCTATATTCAGGTCTTCGAGTACGTTGCCGTGCCGAAGCTGCCTCGACCGTGTCTCGTACACCGCGACCTCGATGATCATGTCGCCGTTGTCGTCAGTACGAAGGTTCGGTCCCGGAGCTTTGCCTTCGATGTATGTAACTGCATCGAACAGGCCTTCCAGTTCGTGGAAGTAGGCCCGTGAGACAAACTCACCTCGAACAATTTCGGTGTTGTTGAGCGCCCAGAAGTGCGCACGGGACTTGATGCGGGTCGAACGGCGTTGGATGAGGGGGACGAGGTCGTCGTTTACGGCCGAATCGACCACAGAATCGGCGTGCTCGATCTCTGTGGACTCGAGCGGGATCCAGTCGGAAATTACGCTGATGTTCTTGTTGTAGAGTCCGAGCGTGTCGGCGACGTCGGCCATGCCGACTCGTTCTAGCGAGCGCAGATAAATCGGGCCGCCCGCCGCAACTGTTGCGGCAAGAAACACGGCGATAAGAATCCCGGCCGCAAGGAAGCGGTCGCCGCGGGCGCGCCGTTGCACGAATCGTGAAAAGTTCAAGGTAGAGAGATACGAAGAGAACTTGCACCAGGCTTCGGAATGGTCAGTTTTCTTCAGGTAATTACGTGAATCGTCTGCATTTTACCGAACTTGCCACGGTCCTGAGTTCGTTCAGTCCCTGACCCGATGGCCCGACCGCACCGCTCGCGGCCCAACGATTGCGATCTGGTTCCGCTTTCGTAATGCAAGGTCATGTCACCGTTCAATACAATGCCCCGGATGCATTTTTCACCTGGCCGTGGGCTGCTCTTGTTCGCTATCGCTCTGCTGAGTGGAACGGTGCTGACCGCCTGCCTGAACACCGGGCCAACTGCAAACGAAATAGTTGCCAGAAGCCTCGAGCATTACGAGTCGGCGGAGTCATACGAAGCCCGAGCGACCAGCTACATGTTTCCTCGCAGTGAAGACCCGAGCGGGACCGAGATCATTGAGGTCGAGCGGCCAGACAAACTCCGGTATATGGGTCCCGATCGCACGCTCCGTGCCGTTGTGATAGGCGAACAGGCATATGTGCCATCCGAATCAAATCCCGGGAAGTGGACACTCGCGGTCGTTGAAAATCCAACCAGTCTTCGATTGCTCGACCGTGCGCTGCCAGCGAGGTTCACGCGGACGGAAATCACCGGTGGCGATGACCGATTCTGGGTAATCAAGGCGCTGGGCGGTCCAGCGTCAGTTTCGGATATCGGCCTGAATTTAGTTTTCAAGTACGAGCTCAAGATCAGAAAAACCGATTTCGCGCTTGTCCAACTGACACGATGGGATTTCCCGCTCGTGGATATCGATGAAAACGACGAGTTCATCAATAAAATTGCCGAGGGGACGGAAGACATGTCTCACATGAGGAGAGTCATCGAGATATCCAGATATGGCGATAACTTCTCTATCGAAGCTCCACCAGGTTCCGACATCGTGATTGAGTTGAGCCGAGTGTGGCCGGAAGACCAGGAAACACGCGTTTTACTTTCCGCCGAAATCGGATTCTGGCTCTCCCAGGCCGTTCCGATTATGGAACTTTCCGTCGAACCGTCCGTGAGATTGGTACCAACCAGAACCGACATCTCCGATGAAAGAGGGTTCTCCGGGTACAGTACGTTTTTTCCACACCTGGCCTGGGAGAGCAACACCACCTACACAGCGACGCTCACCTGGGGCGAATCCGAGTCCGATCTCAACATCCACACCTGGTCATTCACGACGCGATGACACCCGTTTGGCACAGGGTTGTCTGATTTCCGGTCGTAACACTGCGCTTCATCGAAGCGCGGCCACCCGGACCGTCGTTGGACGA
>JADFLG010000171.1 GCA_022564545.1 Chloroflexota bacterium
GCCTCAAATGCCCGCATTTATAATTTTGGGTTTAGCGATAACCGGCAGTTCTACCAGATCGGAACGGACGGGGGTCTGTTAGAGACACCAGTGCCGCTTACCCGACTTCTGCTGTCCACAGGGGAGCGAGCCGAAATCCTGGTAGATTTTGGGGCTGATGAAAATCAAGAGATCAAATTGCTGAGCTACTCTTCAGAGCGCGAAAACATCGATGCAATCTGGGCCAGGGACCTGTTGGATATTTCTGATTTTGATGTTATGACCATCAAGGTTGTTGCGGCCACACGGGATGCGGTGACCCGTCTGCCTGATTCATTAATTTCGATTGCTCGACTTGACGAAAATCAGGCGGACATAACACGTACTTTTAAGCTCCAAATGGTGTCCTTCAGAATTAATGGTCAGAGCATGGACATGAATCGGATCGATGAAACCATCAAATTAGATGATGTTGAGATTTGGGAGGTCACCAACAGCTCTGAAATGGCACATCCGTTTCATATTCACGATATCCAATTTCAAATTCTGACCCGAAATGGATCGGCACCACCTGAGAATGAAAGAGGATGGAAAGATGTCGTCCTGGTCAAACCAGGAGAAATCGTAAGAATAATCGCTCAGTTTAGTGACTTCGCCGACCCGGATACGCCGTTCATGTACCACTGCCACATATTGGAACATGAGGACGGTGGCATGATGGGTCAGTTTGTGGTGGTCTAGCCAGAGGCTCTGGATAACGGATACTGAAAGGTGCTGTCAAATCTCAGAGACGGGGGAGAGCCGGGTTCTACTTTCAGACCCCGGCGGGAAGGGTGAGAGTCACCCGGGCTCCGTGGCCCTCCTGGTTTGCGGCTTCGATGGTTCCGTCGTGTGCGGCAACGATGGCCGCGACGATGGCAAGCCCGAGTCCGGCTCCACCACTCGAGCGAGATCGGGAACTGTCGATTCTGTAGAAACGTTCGAATAGCTTGTCCGCGTCCTTTTCGGGCAGGCCGGGCCCGTCGTCGACCACGTCCAGGATGACACGGCTGTCCTCCTCCCGCAGTGTCACGGTGACCTGCGTGCCCTTCGGAGTATGCACCCGTGCGTTGGCGAGTAGATTGGCGACGACCTGGGTGAGGCGTTGTTCGTCTCCGATCACGCGCACCGAGTCGGATCCGATGACCGTGATCGGGTGGTCGGGGTCGATCGCCTGGCTGTCGGTGACAGCATCACGGACAACTGCAGCCAGGTTGACCGGGACAGGCACCATCGCCTGTGGCTGGTCGAGACGCGCCAGCAGCAAGAGGTCTGCGACCAGTCGTTCCATGCGGGATGTCTCGGTGCCAATGCGTCGCATGGCGTTGTCGATATCTTTCTTTTCGAGCAGTGCCCCGTTGCGGTAAAGCTCGCTGTACCCGAGTACCGCGGCAATAGGGGTGCGAAGTTCGTGCGAGGCGTCGGCGATGAAATTGGTGAGCCGCTCCTTGGCGGCCTTTTCCTGGGTAATCGCATCTTCGATCTGCACAAGCATTTCGTTGAGCGCAGTACCGAGCCGCCCGAGTTCGGTCGAGGAATCTACATCATGGACGCGCTGGGTCAGGTCGCCACCCGCGATCGCGATGGCCGTATCAACCATCTGGTCAACTGGTCGCAGTTCACGCCGCACCGCCCACCATGTAGCGATTCCGCCGAGCAGGGCGACCACAGCAGCGGTCAGTAAAAAGGTACGGACGATGCCGTCGACCGCTGCGTCGACCTCGCCAATGGGCACGGCCAGAACACCAATCTCGCCCTCGTCGTTGACCCAACCGAACGCACGGTAGTTCAGTGTGCCGTCCTCGGAGGGGATTGTGGCGATTCCGCCCCTCGCGACAAGGTCAGCGAAAAACTCGATGCCGGGGAGCGGGTCGGGATCGTCGGTGAAACCGGATGATTGGGCCGATACGACACGTTCACTGATGTCGACGATCACGATCGCCTGCGCGGATTTCACCGGAGGCAGATTCGGGTCGTCCGTTACGGTGAACCGCTTCAGGAGATCATCCGATTTCAGGAGCTTGTCTGTAATGCCAGATTGGACCAGGACGAGTTCCTCGTCGATCGGCCCGAGGAGCACACTTCGGCTGGATCCCACGACTACAATCCCCACAATCATGACAACGCCCAAAAGGAGCAGGATGAACGTGGCGACGAGGCGGGTCTGTAATCTCATCGTCAGGCTACCGATTTGCGCAACATGTAGCCGGTACCACGTACCGTTCTGATCGACTCAGCTGCTTCCGGTCCCAGTTTCTTGCGCAAATAGCTGACGTAGGTCTCCACAACACCATCGTTGCCTTCGAAGTCGTACTCCCACACGTAGTCGAGGATCTGCAGCTTCGACAGCACACGACCTTGATTGAGCATCAAGTACCGCAGCAGCCGGAATTCGGTCGGTGATAGCTCGGTTTCTGCGTCATCGACAAATACCTGGTGGGAGTCCTCATCGAGTGTCAGGTTCCCGCACATCAGTTGATGGCTGGCGCCATCGCTTTGCGTCCGTCGCAGAATCGCCTCGATGCGAAGCGACAACTCTTCGAGACTGAACGGCTTGGTCAGATAGTCGTCGCCACCACCACCGAATCCGGTACGTATATCGTCTGTGCTGTCCCGGGCAGTGAGAAAAATCACCGGTGCGTCAAAACCGTCCTTGCGGATTCGCCGGCACACCTCGAACCCGTCGATGTCCGGCAGATTGACATCGAGCACTATCAGGTCCGGCGGCTCGGCCTTGATTGTTCGCAACGCGTCGAACCCGGTGGGTTCGCTGTTCACCTCATACCCGGCGAAGCGAAGAGCCGTCGTCAACATATCGGCCAGCGACTCCTCGTCATCCACGACGAGAATCCTTGTTGCAGGCGTGTCCGTGGAACCATTCCTCGAAATCATTATCCACCGGCCCTTCCAGGTCGCATGTTCACTCCCCGTCGCCAGCCCAGGTGATTACTTTCAACGAATGCTGAGTGTTTGCTGGGAACATGCTGAGAATCACCCCGGTATCGAACCTGAGTCAGTGCTTCGACTCTTTCGACATTCTCAACGTAGGCGAACCGGATGTGTGCTCCAAGAAGAAAAACACGCAAATTCAATGGTGACTCGGCGTGTTTTTTCGCTAATCCTCTGCAAGCAAGAGATGCCACGGTATTACCCGTGGCATCTCTCTTGGCTTCCTGTTTACCTTGTTGAGCTAGTTTGTGGCGTCAGTCAGTGAATCGACACCACCCCCGGTTACGGGAACTTCGCCATCTGACGTCGAGGACGCAGCTTCGGCGGTTTCACCAGCCTCACCAGCCTCGCCAGTTTCACCAACCTCACCAGCCTCGCCAGTTTCACCAGCTTCGGCAGTTTCAACAGCTACCGCAGTTTCACCAGCTATACCGACAGCTTCTTCAAGTGCGTCGAATACTCTGTCTTCGAGTTCACGCTTCTTTTCCTCAACAAGCGCCTGAGCCTCTCTCATCGCACTTTCGAGAACACGTTGCTGACCGTAGAGGCTTCTAAGTTCGACTTCGAGAACTCGAGTCTGATTCCTGAGCACACTCAACTGCTCGTCTTCGATTACGCTGATCGCTTCGGCAGCCGCACGCTGCTTTGCGTCGATTTCATCGAACACGGCGCGTTGCTCTTCATCGATCGCCCAACGCTGTTCCTCTAATTCGAACCGACGCTGTTGGATGGCGGCCGATTTGGCTTCGAACTCTGCCTGCGTCGCCCGGTTATCCGATTCCCGGTCCTTGTAGAAAAGACTCAGCTTATCGTCCAGTACCCATAGTTCTTCTTCGAGACTACGTGTGTTTTGCTCGTACTCTTCTTCAAGAATTCGCGCCTGTTTTTCGAGCTCCTGAACGCGCTGGCGAACATCCAGCCCGCCTGTTGACTCATTTTTCCAGATTGCTTCCAGTTCGGCGTTCAAGGCATCGATCTGTGCCTGGATTTCTGCCAGATGCCCCGAACTACCATAATCGGCGTTATTGGCCTGTCGATACAGCTCGTTGATAACTGCCTCGAGATTAGCGATCTCGGCATTCAATGATTCTTCTTCTACCGCAGCCTGCAATTTCAGGCTGTGGATTCGTGAATCGAGCCCGTCGCTTGTCGATCCAACCAGACGCTCGTTTTCGAGAGTGAGAATCTGGTTGGTAACCTCATCAATGAGACTGTTCCAGTAAGTTTCGACCGCCTCGATCTCCGCCAGTATGTCGGCCGACGACCGAGTGTTGGACACGGTAACCGGGGTGCCGTTTGCGCTGGTCAGCAGGGTACTCAGTTCGGCGTGGTACTC
>JADFLG010000068.1 GCA_022564545.1 Chloroflexota bacterium
CCAGTCCTGTCCGATTTTTTCTCTTAGATGTGGACGTAGACAGACAGTGTGGGCAGGACATGAGCAGGTCTCCTCGGCTAATGAGGAACGATGCTATTCCGCCCCGACGCTGAGTTCTGACAGAACCCCACGCACGCCTACCCCGGCAGTTGTCTGGACGTGAATGTCGTCGGGTACAGCCGGTCGATTGCCGTCAGGGCTATCCGGTGGTCCCTGGTCGGGGGAAGCATCCCCCGAAATAAGTTGCGACAGAGCTGCACGGGTCGAAGTTGCCATTGCGAGCGGCGAAAACGTGGCACAGGCAACACGTGAGATCGGTACCACCGACCATATCCACAATTGGGCCGCCATTATTCAAATCTCGTTCATGGCGATGTAAACCGTCGGGTGCTATCACTGAGCCTGCGTACGAAGGCGATTGTCTGCAAGAGGTTTCAGACCACATCGTCAAACGGATCTCTGGCGAGTAGGTAACCCATGAGCCTTCAAAGTCCCCCGGTTCGACTCCCGACAATCGACGTTCCACCGGGCAGTCCTCGGGGACTAGAATCCCTGGATGGGGTGCCAGAGGTGCGGGAGTTCGCGGCCGAATGGGCCGACTGGACGGGGGCCGGCAGTGTCGAGGTCATTACCGCCGACACGCCCGATGATTTCACCGCTCTGGAGGCCCGACTGATCGCAGAAGCCCTCGAAGCCGGCGAACTAATTGAACTCCTGGATGATGACGGCTACTTAACGGGCACCTACAGGGCCACCTCTCACCCGGCCGACACTGCCCGGATGGTGGCGCGAACATTCGTGGCTACCCACAGCGAACGTGATAAGGGCGTGATGAACAATTGGCGACCTCACGATGAAGCATGGGACAAAGTTCGTAGCCTCTCAAAAGACGATTCCATTGGGAAGACACTCTATGTAATTCCCTACGCCATGAGCAATAACATTCGCCATCCGCTCGGCAGCGTGTTCGGCCTGGGCGTGGAAATCACCGACAGTCGTTACGTTGCGTTGAGCATGATCCGTATGGCTCGTGTAGGTTCCGAGCCCCTTGACGCTATCAAGAATTCCATCATCTTAGAAAAGGCCAGGCTGGGTAGGGATCACCTGGAAGACGTGGAACTGGGGCACGCGTTCGTACGCGCCGTGAATATTACTGGCGACCTGGACAAGCTAAACCGCAATAACGGCAATGACGATGACCGCTGGTTTGTGACCTTCCCCGACAACCGCTACATCGTGCACCATGGCTCAGCGTATGGCGGCAATGCGCTTCTTGGAAAAATCGCCCATGGCCTCCGGCTGGCCTCTGCCGACGCCCAGCGTAATGGTTGGCTGGCTGAACAACAGATGATCATCGGGATTAAAGACAAGCTGAGTGGTGAAACGTCGTACGTTACCGGGGCATACCCAAGCAGTTCAGGCAAAACAAACACCGCAGCGATGGCGGTGCCTAAATCTCTGAAGCATCGGTTCGAAGTCACATTTTTAGGCGATGACATCGCCTGGATGTATGTGGGTGACGACAATCGTCTCTACGCGATGAACCCTGAGTTTGGTGCCTTTGGCGTTGCCACTGACACACGGTGGGACACCGCACCTAACCTGATGGACGCGGTTGGACCCGGAACAGGCACCATCTGGACAAATGTGGCCTTCAATCGCAATACAAGGCAAATCTGGTACGAAGGTATTGGCGATGAATGGCCCGACGATCTCGATGGATGGGTAGATTACACCGGTAAGCCAATCGTCGAACGACCTATCGAGGAACAGCGCAGTGAGGAACATCCCTGGGCGCACCCCAATAGTCGCTTTACGACGCCACTTGTTCGCCAGCTGAATGGGGCTGAAGTTAAGAACATTCCAAATTTGGATGACGAGTGGAACAACCCCAAAGGTGTTCCGATCAGCTTGATTCTTTTTGGTGGACGCGTCCCCAATCGCGAGCCTTTGATTCGACTTCTCGAAACACCGGAAGACGGGGTGTATGACGGCTTCGTAATGGGTGTTGTTAAAACGGCCGCAGTGGAAGATGTAGCTGGTCAATTTGGCCCCGACCCTATGACCATGGGTGCCTTCTTCGGACCAGAAGAAACCTCATATATCCAGAACTGGCTGGACATCATGGATAGGATGGGCGATAAGGCACCGGCATTTGCCCATATCAACTACTTTTTACGCTGGTCGGCGTTCGAGAGCCAACTAGACGAACTCGGCCTTCGCGAGGCGTATGAAATTCGGGAAAGTCCATTCCTGTGGCCCGGATACGGTTGGAATGTGCTCGAAATACTGTGGGCTGTCCGCGCTCAGGAGGGCCGAGCGCGCACCAAGAGCAGTCCGATGGGGGATATCGCCGAAGATTTCCTCAACTTTGAGGACTGGCTCGAACTCACCCGCGACGAGAGTCAAGCGGTACGTGAGGAACTTGAGGATCGGGGCGTCACCCAGGCCGTAGTAAACGCCCTATTCCATTTCGATGCGCATGCATGGCAGGCTGAAGCTACCCGACGGACAGAGTTCCTCAAGGATTTTCCAAACATGCCCGATGCCCTGATCGCAGCCCACACACGATTTCTCAAGCAAGCGGTTTATTCTCAGGCCTAGCTGTACTTGGTTCTGTCAGAACTCAGCGCTCACGATGAAATTAGGTCGACCTAAATACTTCATCGGTCCCTGTATTTAAGTCGATAATTCGTGCATTAGAGTCGACCATCTGTCTGTAAATATCTTCCTTCGAGCGTCCGCCGGAACATGCTCACCACCTGTAGGTCGAACTCTCAAATAGTTACGTAGTTCGTCGAAAGCATTGCAGAAACGACTGGCTGACTCGAACTTGGCGAAGCCGAGCATCGGGTAATAACGTTGCTTGACCGGTCGATGATTCTGTTCCATAAGATTGTTCAGATACCGATTCTGACGATGTAAGACCTTACGACCGACGATCCAGCGAATTGCCTTCGTGTAGGCCGGGTGCTTGTCTGTAGTTATTCGAAGTGGCTTCTGCCCAGCACTATCGATCAAACGTCGTAAGAAACGTCGGGCTGCATGTTTGTCTCTGTGTTCGCTCAGCATCGAATCAAGCAGCTTTCCTTCTCGATCAATGGCTCGATAGAGGTAACGCCACTTGCCGCTTACCTTGATATACGTCTCATCCAGGTACCAGGAAGGACCAAAGGTTCCGCGACGTTTACGACGGAGGTTGGCGCTAACGAGCGGTGCAAACCGAAACTCCCAGACACGAACGGTTTCGTGACTGACCTCGAACCCTCGCTGCAACAGAAGTTCAGCACCATCACGAAAACTGAGTTTATATCTCAGACGCCAGAGAACAGCGAGTAAGACGATGTCAGTCGGGAATTGGAGATCATTGAACGGTGTACCAGAACGTTCGTTGAAACGCCTATCGCAGTCTCGGCAATAGAAAGTCCGATAGCCAAGCGAGGTTCGGTGTTTTCGCCTGGAACTGGTCGTAGACAGGCAGTGTGGGCAGGCCATTAGTAAATCTCCTCAGCAAATGAGGAACGACGCTATTCTGCCCCGGCGCTGAGTTCTGACAGAACCATTAACGGGCAACTAGACCTGCTGATTCCCACATTTCGGTTGAACGGTGGTTCACAGAGCAATCTGGAGCACTATCGGAACTCCCTTTACGCGTCTCGACTCCCTCCCTGCCTGGGAGGGAGGACCCGCGCTTTCCACCGGCTTGTTTTCACGATTCAGCCAAAGACCAGACTTGCCGGAGAAAATGTGCCTGCGGCACCTAATCAATTGGGAAGATCACTACCCGGCGCTGGTTTCCTTCACCTTCCGACTCTGTCCGCACGTCGGGGTGTCCGGCGAGCGACATGTGGACGATGCGGCGTTCCGCCGGAGACATCGGTTCGAGGCTGTCCTCGCGCCCGCTCGATGCCACACGCCCGGCGGTGCGGCGCGCGAGCCTGCGCAACATCTGGATGCGGCGTTCCCGGTAGTCCTCGATATCGATAACCACGTACGCCTTCCGGCCCAGCTGGCGGCTCGTGACCATGCGAACGAGGAACTGGAGCGCCTGGAGTGTTTCCCCGCGTCGACCGATCAGCAGACCTGCGTCCTGGCCTTCGATCTCGAAAACCATCGAGCCGTCTTCGTCGTCGTCGCGGATGTACGTGTCGGCAACAACACCCATTGCACCGAGGAAGTAATCGAGAAGTTCTGATACAAGCTGCTCGGCTTCCTCATCCTTTTCTCGGGGTACTGGCGGGGCTGAGTCCCTTGTTTCGGCAGTGCGGGAAGGCTCGCGCTCGTCATACTGATCTGGCCGGTCCGATTTTTCTACAGATTCGGCATCGGCCTTTGCTTCGGCCCGACCCCGGGGAGACTCTTGGCCCTGGTCCCGGCCGTTCCGAGCGCGTCCGCGACCACGGCCACGCCCTCTGCTTCTGGCGCCCCTGCCGCGAGTTCCACCTGTGGCTCTGGGGCCGCGAGAGCCACCGGACTCACGTTCTGAGCCATCAGTTTTTTCGCGTCGGCCGCCATCCCTTCCCGAACGGTCGTCGGCTTCCTCGCGCGGTGCGTCTGCGGCGATCTCATCGTCGTCGAAATCGTCATCGGCAAACGCCGGGTCATCATCGGTGAGGGGGGAGACCTCGATTTCAGCGGGTTCGCCGCCGAACCCGAGGATTCCCGACCGGCCGGGTCTAATTACCCTTACGTCGACGTCTTCGAGTTTTACGCCCAGTTCGGCGAGAGCGGTTTCGGTCGCTTCGTCGACCGTCTTTCCGGAGAACTTCCGTACTCTGGTCATCGTCATCTGACTCCTTCGGACTTGACGTTTGCCCCTTGGGCGCCGCGGCCTGGGCTGCGATTTGCGATGCTCGTTCAGCCCTGGTTGCTTCCGTGCCCAGGAACGATCGTCCGAACAGTTCGACTGGTTGTTTGCCGCCGACGTAGTACTGAATCACTACGCCGACAATGTTTGAGAACAGTATGTAAACGGCCAGGCCCGCCGGGAACTGCCAGGTGAACGCGCCGAACATGATCGGCATCATCCACAGCATCATCTGGTTGGTCTGGCGTTGTCGTGGGTCCGATGTCGGGATCGTGGTCATCTTCTGCTGCAGGAACATCGATGCGCCAACCAGGACCGGCAGTGCGTAGTTCCACGGCACGGCCGCAGCGGAGACAAGGTCTACGAGCGAGATACCCAGGAACTGGCTATCGAACGGAACCGAGGCAATAGCCGGGTTCCACCGGTAAAACAGGCCCGACAGGTTTGCCATGCCCTCGGGTGTTGACGGCATGGTCCGGAGAATCGCCCTGTAGAAACCGATCCAGATCGGCATCTGGATGATCATCGGGCCAAGACAGCCGACCGGGCTTACGCCAGCGGTCTTGTAGAGGCTCATCGTTTCGGTCGACATTTGCCGACGGGCATCGCCCTTTTTGCCCTTGTATTTTTCCTGTATCGCCTTCAGTTTCGGCTGGATGGTCTGCATCTTCTTCATCTGGCGGGTCTGACGTATCGTCAGAGGGATCATCGCCAGGCGAATGAGAATCGTGAAGACGATGATGCTGAGTCCGAAATTGAAGAACAACAGCTGATACAACAGCGCGAGGCTGTTGATCATCGGCCGCATGATTACTTCAAGCCAGAGGATGCCAAATATCTCCATTTATTCGGCCTCCCAGCGCGCGGCTTTGTGGTTCAGACCGGGGTTGGCGATCAGTCGCATCGACCGCCCTCTTTCAGGTCGACGCAACCCCTTTGATTCGTATCGTCGATAGAGAACCACTTGAGATCGCCGTTCAGGGCGTGGACATAGAGGTTGTCTCCATGGATCAGTGGAGTAGATTTGACCGCCTCGCCGGTGACGAAAACGCCAAGTGGCTGACCATCGATCACCGAAATTACCCAGACGTTCTTATCACCTGATGGGACTGCAAGCGCCCGCTCGCGGGTATCGCCTCGCTTGCGGTCGAACAGGGTTGGGGCGGAGACGATCTGGCCTTCGATTGAAGTCGACCATTTCTCTGCGCCGGTTGCTTCATCCAGGGCATGGATCGAACCGTCCAACGCCGATACGAAAACCACGCCGTTCTCGACCACCGGCTCTGCCCACACCCAGGCGCCAACATCGATCTTCCACTCACCGCTGCCGGTGTTTACCTCTGAGGCGCCTGACGAGGCCGATCGCGACAACGTGTTCAACTTGTAGACATTGCTGGCCAGGTCGCCGAAGAAAATACTGCCGCCCTCGACGTGGATCGGACCGGCAACAGCGCCCTCGGCTTCGAACGTCCACTGGATGCGGGACGCAGCGTCGGAGTCGAACCGTTCGTCGTCTGTCGCGTCGATCGCGTAGATCGTGCCCGTCATGGTGGCTATATATGCGATTGGGCCATCGACCGTCACACCGCTCCAGGCGTTGCCGTCGAGAGGAATTTGCCACTTCAGCCTGGGTGATCCGGACGCGGTTTCGAGGGCGTAGAGATAGCCTTCCGGACCATTATCTTCTTCACCCAGGGCACTCGTTCCGAACAGCAAAGTTGTCCCGACCGCGCTGATCTGCCCGACAAGTTTGGTCTTCAACTCCAGGCCACGCAGCCCCCAGATCGACGATCCATCAGCGAGACTCAGACCGAAGATTTCACCGTTGCAATTGTTACCGCGGCATGTGTAACCGGCACCATAGATGTTATCGCCGATGACGATCGGGCTGCCGTAAATCGCGCCAAGCCCGTCCTCGCGGGGATACCGCCAGTTGGGGTCGAGGTTTCCTGTCTCCGGGTCGAACCTGACGAGGTTTCCGTCGCGGTTTCCGACGAAAAGCTTATCGTCCACGACGATCGGAGCGGACCAACCACCCTGCGGGGTCAGGTCGTCAATGCACGCGGCAGCCGCAAACATCACGAAAATGAATGCGAACAGTACCGGCAACCGTTTCCTGTTGCGTCGGGTACGTTTCTCAGGCTTCGACCCGCTTGTTCTGCTGCAGGTCGTGCCGACTATTGACGGTGACGTTATGTGCCTCCGGGCTATGCTGGGTCGATTGAGGCCGATGGTCGAATAAACGGCCAGCCCCCGATCGAAATCGAGTATTTAGAAGAATTTTTACGTTTTTTTTGTGGGGACAGGGTCGTAACCCCGCGACCGACCTGGATGACACCGGCCGATCCTGCGTATTGCCAGCCATGAGCCGGTGAATGCTCCGTGAGCCTGAATGGCCTCGGCTGCAAATTCCGAGCAAGTCGGGTCGTACCGGCACTGGCCGGGCCAGTAGGGCGATATCGACAATTTGTAGCCCTTGATGAGCAAAAGAAAAAATTTAGACACTATTCGCCCGCTCCCGAATTACCCGTGCCCTCGGGACGGACCCGAATTCCCAGACGTCTTAGCGACTTCCGCATCGATTCATCGAGTATTGCGTACGAAACGCCCGATACCTGCGGTTTCGCGGTGACGACCACGTCCCAACCATCGGCAATGTTCATGTCGGCCAGGGCATGGCGCATTCGTCGCTTGATTAAGTTTCGGGTGACCGCGTTTCCAACCCGTTTACTCACAGAGAGACCGGCCCTTGAAAAGGCGAGTTCGTTCCGGAGCACGGCGATGTTCACGTAAGTGCCGGACATCTGCTTACCGCGCGTGAAAATACGGTGGAACTCCGCCGGTCGTCGAATTCGCTGCTTGGTGGGGATGGCCAATGGAAACGACTTTAAACGGTCAGCCGTATTCTGCCCTTGCCCCGGCGACGTGCCAGGATCGCACGACCGCCCTTGGTGCTCATCCGCGAACGAAAGCCGTGCACACGGGCGCGACGTCGGGTTTTTGGTTGATAGGTACGCTTTGGCATATTTGGTGGTGGGAAGCCCTGAGGCGATTCGGTTTGTCGGGCAATTCTACCCGGTGCTACCGGGGAGAATAGTAACGTCAATTTTAAGTTGCGGCGAGTTGGAGTGTCAAACGATTTTTGAACTGTTTATTTGACGGTCTCAAAACAGGCTAACTATCATTAGACAATCGTCCTCCTGAATTTTAGCGGTGGGAAACAGGTCGTCCTGGGTCCCGCGGAGTAAGGCACAACATGGCAACAACGTCTGAAGCACCCCACCAAATTCAGGAAGAACAGGAAGCACTTTCGCTCAGCGTAGCGTTTCAGACATATGTAAGACAGTTGCCACGGGATGCGAAGAGGTCCGCACAGCCTGAAATTGCCAAATTTGTGCGGTGGATAGGCGGTCAGCGAGCCATCGACACGCTGATTCCTTCTGAAATCGGTGAATATAACGAAGTGTTCGGCGCCCGCACGGCCACCCGAGACGCCACCGAGCGGCTCAGCGCTGTAAAACTTTTCCTGGCCTTCCTGAAGAAGAAGGGGCACATCGAGATCAACCTGGCCCAGCATCTCCGACTACGAAAATCACGTACCGCTGCATCCAAGGCCATTACGATGGCAAACCCGACTCGCAGCGTTCGTCTTACCCAGAGTGGCTTCAACGAAATGACAAAGCAGCTGTCTCAACTGCAAGACGAGCGGATCAGGATCGTCGAAGATATTCAAAAGGCTGCCGCTGATGGCGACGTCCGGGAAAATGCACCGCTTGAGGCCGCCCGTGAAGCCCAGGGTATGGCAATTGGCAAGATTCGTGAGATCGAGGCCACGCTTAAAGTCGCGGTGATCATTGATGCCACCGAGCAGGACAGTGGCCGAGTCCATGTTGGTTCGAAGGTTGAACTGACCGAGACCGGGTCAGGCAAAACGTTGAAATATCAGATCGTCGAGCCGAACGAAGCAAACCCGCTCACCGGCAAGATATCGATCGTGTCTCCGGTCGGTTCAGCTATCCTCGGGCACAAACTTGGCGATGAAGTCAAGGTAAAGACCCCGAGCGGCCAACAGGTCTATAAGGTCGTCAAGACCTCCTAGCGCAAAAATCGTGGTCGTGCGATAGCCTTTCTTCGGCTGCTCGACTTTTATCCGGTGGAGGCTTCCGAACCCTCAGCGATTGTTCAATTGCCGGTTTCGCGCGCCACTTAAACCTGCGAAACCGCGCCAGTCACGCAGCCAGGCTCGCAGACCAGTCGCATAGACCAGTCGCACAGACCAGTCGCACAGACCAGTCGCATAGAAAGGTAATTCCGCGTTGCTCGAAAGCTTCAACCACTGGTTGATTTTCAACGTCGTTCTTGTAGCGCTCCTCATATTTGATCTGCTGATTCTGACTCGTAAAAATCACGTGGTCGGAATGAAAGAAGCGGCGTGGCTCACGGTTTTCTGGACACTCGTGGCCGGGGCAGTCGGCGTATGGATCCTCCTCGCTGGAAACGTTCAGCAGGGAGTCGAGTACTTCGCAGGCTATGCGGCCGAACGTGCGCTCAGCATCGACAACCTGTTCGTCTTCATCATCATCTTTGGATATTTCTCACTGCCAAAGCCTTACCAGGCCCGCGGGCTGCTGTTCGGCATCATCGGGGCGCTGTTGGCACGGGCGGTATTCATCGCCATAGGGGTGGCCGTAATCTCGGCCTTCGCCTGGTTCCTCTACATCCTCGGTGCGTTCCTGATCTACACGGCTTACAAACTGGCCTTCGCCGGTGAGCAAGAAGTCGACCCGGGCAAAAACATAGCCGTCAGGATTTTCCGCCGGTTCATGCCGGTCAGCGACGATTTTGACGGCACGAAGTTCTTTACCCGGCGGAACGGCGTTCGGACGGCCACCCCGTTCCTGCTTGTGATAATTGTTATTGCAACAACGGACGTGGTGTTTGCGATCGACTCGATACCAACGGTGTTCGGAATCACTCACGATCCGTTTGTTGTCTGGTCGTCGAACGCAATGGCGGTCCTTGGGATGCGACCACTGTTTTTCTTGCTCGTGGGCATGATCAGGTTGTTTAAATATCTGCAGTTCGGACTGGCGGCAATTCTTGGCTTTGTCGGTTTGAAAATGATCGTAGAGACGATGTTTGAAGATTTCCACGTGATCAGCGAACTTGGCGATATATACCTGGCTCTCGGCATAATTATCGGCATCCTTGCCGGCAGCGTTGTCCTATCGGTGGTCCTGCCGAACCGTGGCGGGGACGGGGATGGCGACGAAAAACCACGCGAAGCCGCGATGGCGGAACCGGACAACTAACGATGGTCGTTGCATCAAGACCGGTGGCTGACTCAGCTACAGGAGATCTCGAAGCCGACCTGCGCGCGGCCGTGGGCGGTGAAGTCCGTTTCGACTCCGTAACGCGGCAGATGTACTCGACCGATGCGTCCATCTACCAGATGGACCCCGTCGGAGTGGTGATCCCCCGTGATACCGACGATGTTTCAGCGGTGCTCGAAATCGCGGGCAAGAACGGTGTGAGCGTGCTGCCCCGGGGCGGTGGCACGGCGCTTTCCGGTCAGACCGTAAACCATGCCGTCGTGATCGACTTTTCCAAGTACATGTTTGAAGTGCTGGAAATAAACACGGAGGAACGGTGGGTAAGGACCCAGCCCGGCATCACTATCGACGATTTGAACCGGCAACTGCGCTCGTCGGGGTTGTTTTTCACTCCCGATCCAAGCACTTCGTCACGCGCCAACATCGGCGGTGCGATGGGCAACAACTCGTGCGGCGCCCACTCGATTCTCTATGGAAAGACGGTCGATCACGTCAAAGAAATGGACGTTGTGCTGTCGGACGGTTCTCGCGCCCGCTTCGAGCAACTGACACCGGGCGCGCATGCCACGAAGCTGAGGTTAGAGACTCTCGAGGGCAAGATTTACAGCGGCATCGACAGAATCGCCCGGAACGCAGCGGCAGAGGTCGAGAAACGGTTCCCTAAGATTCTGAGGCGGGTCGGTGGCTACAACCTCGACCTTGTACAAAATCCGGAAGCGCTGAACCTTGCCAGGCTCGCGGTTGGCTCGGAAGGCACGCTGGTCGCGATCACCGAAGCCAAGCTCAACATCGAGCCGATTCCCAGGGCGAGGGGGCTGGCAGTCCTTCACTTCATGGACATCGGCTCAGCGATGGAAGCCACGGTCGCCATCCTTGAGCAGGGGCCCGCCGCCGTCGAGCATATGGGCGAAATGATAATTACGCAGGCCCGCCAGTCGCTCGGGTTTTCCCGAAACCTTGCGTTCCTCGAAGGCGATCCGACCGACATTCTTGTGATCGAAATGACAGGCGGTTCGGTCGCCGAAGTCGAGGCAAAGCTTGACCGCCTGGACGAACGCATGAAAACAGGTGGGCGGCCATATGCCACCACCCGCCTGCTGACTGCCGCCGGGCAGGGCCAGGTCTGGGCCATGCGCCAGGCCGGCCTCGGGCTAATGATGAACATCCCCGGCGAAGCCAAGCCGTTGCCCTTCGTCGAGGATACGGCAGTCGCCCCGGAGAAGCTTCCCGAATATGTGAAGCGCTTCGATGAGATCGTCCGCTCGAACGGGACCAGGGCCGGATACTACGGTCACGCGTCGGTGGGCTGTCTACACGTTCGCCCGGTCATAGACCTTAAAACGTCTGGCGGCATCGAGATGATGTCCCGCATCGCCGACGAGATCTCCGACCTCGTCCTTGAGTTCGGGGGCGCACTCAGCGGAGAGCATGGCGACGGCATCGTGCGCGGCGCCTGGGCCGAAAAGATGTTCGGGCCCGACCTGGTGCAGCACTTCCGGGATGTAAAACAGGCGTTCGACCCGAACGGGGTGATGAACCCAAATAAGATTTTCGATACACCTGCACTCACCGCGAACCTGCGCTATGGCGAAAAGTACACAACGTTCTCACCACCGGTCCGGCTGGACTGGACTGGCGAGGGTGGGTTCGCAAGCGCTGTCGAAAAATGCAATGGTGTCGGTGCGTGCCGGACGGTCAACGCCGGTGCAATGTGCCCGTCCTACCAGGCGACACGCGAAGAAATGCATTCGACTCGCGGCCGGGCGAACGCCCTTCGGGGCGTGCTATCGGGTGCGCTCCCGAAAGAAAGCCTGAACTCGTCCGAGATGCTGGAAGTCTTCAGCCTCTGCGTCGAGTGCAAGGCCTGCAAGTCCGAGTGCCCATCGAACGTCGACATGGCGAAGATCAAGGCCGAGTTCCTGTACGGATACAACAGGGAACACGGCACACCAATGGCATCGCGGCTGGTCGGGAACATCCACCGTCTGAGCGCCCTGGCAGTTCCGGTCGCGCCAGTAGCCAACTTCATTTCCGGCAGTTTGCCCTTCCGGTTCGTAAACGAGAAAATACTCGGATTCGACCGCCGCCGGAAGCTTCCTGGAATCGTGTCCCGGACATTCGAAAGCCGGTTCAGGAAGCGCACTCCGAATACGACCGGATCGCGCGGCAAGATCGTGTTGTTCCACGATACTTTCATGAATTTCAACCACCCGGAATCGGGCATCGGAGCGACTCGAATCCTTGAAGCGCTCGGGTACGAAGTTGAGCTGGCCGACCGCAAGTGCTGCGGCCGACCGATGATTTCCAAGGGAATGCTCGACCAGGCAGCTTCGAACGCTCGCCATAATGTCGATGTGCTGCATGAGCACGTTCAGGCCGGTGCAAAAATTGTCGGGTGCGAGTCGAGCTGCATAATGGCCATACGGGATGAATACCCAGACCTGCTGGGCGGCGACGACAAAGCCAGGGCCGTGGCCGAAGCGACCGTAATGATCGAGGAACTGCTCGCCGAGACCGCCGGCGATGGCGGCCAGCAGATCAAGTGGACTGACAGGTCGCTTGACGCCCAGCTGCACGTCCACTGCCACGAGCGGGCGCTGATCGGTACCGGTGCTGGAATCGAAGCACTCAATATGCCGCCCAACTACAGCACCGAGCTAATCGACGCGGGGTGCTGCGGCATGGCCGGGTCGTTCGGGTTCGACAGGAAGTACTACGACGTGTCGATGAAAATGGGCGAAGACCGTCTGTTCCCTGCCATTCGGGCTGCTGCGCCAGACGTGGCTGTTGCTGTAACCGGCGTTTCGTGCCGGCAGCAGGTTGAAGACGGCACCGGCCGGCCGGCCCGTTTCCTTTCGGAAATACTGGCCGATGCCCTGGATGATTGACGGATTGGCCGGTGCAGGTCGCGTCCTCCCTCTCTGGCAGGGAGGCGGGTGCCCTCTGGGCGCGAGGGTGGGTCGGACCGTGCTGTCGCCAACGCTTGTGGCTGACGGCGAGTTTCACCCACACCCTGACCCTCTCTCTGACTGGGAGAGGGAACTTGCCAACCCACTCGGCCGCTTTTCGCACTCGACGCGGCTCAGGCGGTACACTACGGCAATTGGGACGGTCGAAAGACGATCGGGATGAACGGCGCCAGAACGAGCATGGCGAAAGCGAATATGGCAAATGCCAACACCGGCAAGACCTACACGGAGTAACACTGTGGCTACCAAGAACGGAATTTCACCGAGCGTGACCGAACCGCTGTTCGGGACCGCCGAGAACGCACGTGTGACCGGCAGGGGCCCGTCAATCTGGCTGGCCGGCGACCCCGAGGACCTTCCTGAGTGGTTGGACCGTGGCGCTGCGGGAATCGTAACCAATACGGTCGTGCTGAACGACATGGTCAAGAAGTACGGGCAAATGATCGGAGTCATCCAGCGTTACCTCGATATCACCGACAAACCCCTCGTTGTCGAGATCGACGGCCACTCCACCGAGGAGTTGCTGGATGTCGGCGAGGTCTTCACGAAAATGTCAGACCAGGTGATCTTGAAGCTACCATGTACCACCCACGCACTCGGCGCATTTGCCGAGCTGAAGAAGGCCGGTGTTCCGACGTTCTGCACCACGGTGTTCACCCTGGCCCAGGCCGCGGCCGTTGCACAGGCGGGGGCAACTCACGTGCTGCCGTTCTGCGAGCCGTTCAAGGACGTCGGAGGGGACCCGACAAAACTGGTCCGCGATTGTCGAGACATGTTCAAGGGCTGGGCCGAGAGACCGTTCATAACTGCGGCACTTGTCAGGTCGGTTGAAACTGCCGATGCTGCACTGCGAGACGGTGCAGACGGGATCATCGTCTTCTGGCCGGTGTTCAGAGACATGATGCAGAACCGGCTGACTGACGAGTGGAACACGACCTTTTTGGGCGAATGGGACTCGATGCACGACGCCGGTCTGCTCGAAGGTGTTCCGGTAAAGAGTCGCTAGCGAGA
Source organism: Chloroflexota bacterium (assembly GCA_022564545.1). Lineage (GTDB taxonomy): Bacteria > Chloroflexota > Dehalococcoidia > Lucifugimonadales > Lucifugimonadaceae > Lucifugimonas. The sequence goes on from JADFLG010000068.1 coordinate 14,121, forward strand.
CCGATCACAAAATGCCTTCTCCCGAGTGAGAGGGAGTCAGCACACCCGCACCGGCTTCGCCTCGGGCGAATAGCGCCAGGCAATTTAACGGGCAGACAGGCATTCTCCCACCCGGCGAGAGAATGCCTGTCTGTGTTTGGGCTCTGGACCGCCCCTTCGACGTACTGCCGAGGGGATTTGGCGAGCACGCATTTTACGGGGCGGGCCAGTGGCCTACGCGCCCTGTGCTGCGTCGGGCCAGGACGAACACGGGCGCTGCATATTCACGTACCTGGTCTAAATTTGAACTCAGTTCAGGTTCATCACGCTTCGCAGGCCGGGCGGTATCGCACGCTGAATGGTCAACGGCGATCCTAATTGCGGTGTTAGTTCGATTACAAACCGTGTGCTCTTGATGATGAGGGTGTCGGTACTGTTGATCCCGCCGGTCCCACCACCGTTAGATGTGTTTCCGTCCATGTAGGCGATCGAGTTGTTGGAGCCGACTGCGACCCCAGTGATACGGTCCATTAACCAGACAGTAATTTCCACTTTTTCGCCATCTTCGAGCAACGGATCGCCGTTGTTGCTTCCGATGAACGTCATTGTCCAGGGTAAATCGCTGAATCGTTGATTTTCATCGGCATAGGAGACGATCGTCGCCGCGGTCGATCCGGCAATAACGTCCGGGTCTGTGCCTGAATCGTCAGACGAATACGGCGCCGTCAGATCGACAGGTTCACCGGCCAGCGAGTTCGAGACGATAAACACGATCTTGTGGACTGCCTGCGTGGTGCCCACGAAACCGGTAAAGGCAAACGCCGAGCCATGCTGGCGCAAGCCTGTCCTGGTCTCTTGCAGGCCTGCGTGGATCGTTTGCTTGTTTGCCTCTGAAGCGAACACGCCCGCCGAAAGAATCGTGAATGCGAATACCGACGCCACGACCACGAATGCAATCAGCACAATCGCGGTTTCCAGACCCGTGATGCCCGTTTGGTCCCGGGCTCCCCTCAGGATCATAATGATGCCCCTTGCTTTGGCCGCAACGTCGATGGCGATTACGACGGAGGTTTCTCTGCCGTATCCCCGATCACCTGCCTTTTGAGCGGTGCCATATGGGCACTGACGGTGCGGATACCCATCACTGTGTCGCCGTTGCCCCAGGCGAACATTGTGGGAACTACGGGGTGGTATCCGTAAAACGCGGTATATATCGTCACTTAGCCGACATCCGTAAAAACGAAACTGTGCACGTAATTTACGCATGTTCTGAATTCAACCAGGGCGTTTCGAGGTCGCTGGAAATTCTGGGGCAAGTGATTTTTCAGACCGAAACATGCCGGATGGTGCGAACAACGCGGTAAACCGGCTATCGGTGATTACCCGGACGCGGCCGCGGGTGGATACCCACGCGAAAAGTTCGATACGGTGTGGGTGTCTACCACTACAACCGCTCTGGCTTTTCAACCATCGCGCAAAATGTCGCTCATGCGGTCGGCGATAATGATTTCCTCACCGTCCCTCACATCGACCATCACGATGCAGATCTCGCCCCTGGCCTCGGCGCCGCCGACGAATATCGCGGGATCGCCCGACTTCAACTGGTCTTTGGTT
>JADFLG010000172.1 GCA_022564545.1 Chloroflexota bacterium
CAGAGTGGGTGTGTGTCGCAGAGAGCCGGAGGTTCTCGGGCTTGATGCCCGCGACCGTTTCCACCTCAGCCCGAATGGCAGCGTCATCTTCGTTGGTCAATATGCCGATGTCCAGATCGACAATTGCCAGTTCGAGGTCGCCGTCGGTCACGTAGAGCGCGGTCGCGTAGAAGGGCATGTCGACGCCCTCGGCGCGCTGGTGGGTTGCGGCACCCCATCCGGCATGGGCAATCCCGACGGGGGGTGTGATATCGGATCGTCCGGCTCCGGCCTTAAGCATGGTTTTTCGTTTCTTTAGCTCCGGGCGTGCGAGGCGCACTTGATCGCGCTATGCAGCTCCGCGGGGCACGCCAGGGCGTAACTCGTCTGTTGATATGGACTGGTTGTTGAAGGAAAACACCCACTGTACAGCCGGGCGCAAGAACTTACGCCGGATTTTCGCTAAAGTGATCGAGCATGCTGAGAATTACTTTTCAGCGCGATGCACCGGGGCTTACACGGCAGAAATTTATGTCACTAAAACAGCGACTTCTTTACTTGAGCGCGCTTTCGACCGATCCGAAGTCGCCGACGATTTCTCTGGCTTTGCATGAACCGGTGGAAGGCACGATTGTCGAGATCGACCCGATGTCGGACGGTCTCGAGTATGACTCGGTGCATGCTGCGATATGCGATGGCTGGCGGGTGGTGCACTTTCCGGATCAGCGCGGGAATCTTTCCGATTCTGGCGTGGATGTGCTCGGTTTTCAGTTCATCCTGGAGAAGATGGAGCAATTTGATGCGTAATTCAGACGCCGGTGTTGCATCCGGAAAAATAGCGACCGAGTATCTGCTGAATGACGACCAGGTCGCCGACTTCGTGATCAACGGCTATCACATCGTTGAGCCCGCCTTCCCGCCGGACTTCCATTCGCAGGTATATGACGCACTTGAAGCGCTGCCCACCAACCCCGGCGATGAAATCAACAGGGCTGTTCCAGCGCTCGATGAGGTTTATAGCCATCCGGGTGTCGCCGGTGCGCTGGCGAGTCTCCTGGGCCACGACTACACGATGGCGGCGCACCGTCACTGCCACAGGAACCACCCGGGCACCCGCAGCCAGCAGTGGCACCAGGACAGCCTGATGATTCCAACACTTGCCGATGGTCATGGCCGGGTTCCCGACCACGTGAAGAGCGTGCTGGCGATGTACTACCCGCAGGACGTGGAACCGAACATGGGGCCGACCGCGTTGATACCCGGTTCGCACCTCTTCAAGGCTGCTACCGACCGGAACGCCTCGCACGGAAATTTCCGCGACCAGATAGTTGCGACCCTGAAGGCAGGGTCGGTATTGATTCTTCACTACGACATCTGGCACGCCGGAACGGCCAACACGAGCAACACGGTTCGTTACATGGTGAAGTACCTGTTCGAGCGCGAGAGTGAGTCGACCGAGCCAGGTTGGAACCACGATCCCTCGAACGACACCCGCATCTTCGAGCGTCTGGAGCGGGACGAAGCGGCCGCGATTCAGAGATCGCTGGTTGGCAAACGGAACTATCTGCGCACCGCAATGTGGAACAACCTGGCGGGTAACGCTGCTCTCGAGTACGAGTACCGCGACAAGTGGGCGGGTGCCTGGCCTCAGCCTGTGAAGTAAGGTCGGCCGGGCGTGGCAGGACGGATCAGGTTTCAGTTAAGGTGCTAAAAGAAGGGTTGTGCCATTGGCGGGCATTGTGGGCAGAATTTTTGTGGGTGAATCGGGTGGTCGCTCTGTTTTGGGTTAGATCCTGAATCAAGTTCTGGACGACAGAAGACGTAGCGGTGTGGTGCAGCGGTTCAGTGTCGCCGGTTGGGGTTGGAGCTTATTGAGCCACTCGGTTCCACTTGACCTGTTTCGCCCACCCTCCAACTCCCTCCCTTGGAAGGCGGGAGGATTTCAAATACGTTAGCGCCGGGCGTGCGAGGCGCACTTGGGCGACAGGAGGAAGCTCCGCGAGTCACGCCAGGGCGTTGGCGCGAGACCCTTAAGGTGCCAGATTTCGCCGCAACCGGCGGGGTTGGCAATCGAGCGAAAAGCCACGCTGGCACCCTTGCGTATGCCAATTTTGCGCGCATTATTTCGTCCCGACGTTCGCTATGCCGAACGTGAGATATACACATTTTGCAACTCAACAAACACCCTTTCGTACTCAGGGCGCATCACATTTTTATATCCAGCCAGATGGCCCCGGGACGGGGATAACAAAATCAATGGTTGGGAGGATTGCATGACCTTGCAAGAAATCTCCCGGCGGACGCACGGACAACACTCAGGCGTTAAATCGGTCGTTGTCTTGCTCCTTGCCGGGGTGATGATTGAGTTGGTCGCCCTGGTAGTCGGGCTGGCGCTCGGCGGTTCCATCGGGGACTACTTCTCGGAAACCAAGGCGACCCGGGATGCTGCGACAGCAGGCTCTGGACTGCTTTCACAAATTGGGACTATCAACGCGGTGAATGCGTGGCTCGAGCCGCTCAAGTTCCTTGGCTTTGCGACGCTGTTCGCCGCAATAGCGGTGTCGCTGGCGGTGGTAATTAAAAATCTGCAGTTGCGCGCTGAAGCGTTTGCCGCTGCGCTGCCGGTGCTTATCAACGTCGGAAACACCAGTGGTGGAAACGCTGGAGGGCAATCATGACAACTCAGACCGCAACGAAGATCAATGGCATTCCAGCAATCACCATCAAGGGTGGCGACGTCGAGATGACCGGGATGCAGAGCATGGCCGAGAAGATGTGGGCGCCGTGGGTCGTTATGGGCCTGATGATAGTGGTGATATCGTTCATCGTCGGCATCGTGCTCTCGGGAATCGAAGCAAGCTACTTCGAGAATTCGAAGGAAGCCAGGGAAGCTGCGACACGCGGCACCACCACTGCGCTCGAACAGGCCCGGATACAGTCGATCATGGCGTGGCTGCCCGGATTCAAGTTCCTCGGGTTGGGATTCATGCTCGGTGGCATCACGTTCCTGCTCGCAACGATACTTGGAAATCTCCGTGTCGCTGGTGGCAAGATACAGAGGGCCCTGGGCGTCGACCAGATCGTAATCAAGAAGCCGGTGACCGGCACCTTGTTCCCAATGCTGATGATGATGGGAATGATGATCCTGGTTGCAACGCTTGGAATCTCGATCTGGCTGGCGACGCAGTCACATGACTACTGGAACCACTCGATCGCGCTCGTGCTGAACCCGGCGGTAGCAGGCTCTGAGACGCTGAGGGACCTCGGCGTGATCAAGGCGACCGGCGCCTGGCTGGCTCCGCTCAAATTCGTAGGGATGGCGTTCCTGTTCAGTGGAATCGCCCTTGCGCTGGTGACGATTGTCAGCGCCCTGCGGTTCCAGGCGGCGCGACTGTCTGAGCTGGCGAGTTTGAAGGGCCGGTAACCGACAGAAGAAGACCCCACCGAAACCATCGGTAATCAAGGCCGTCGCCCGCTATTGGGGGCGGCGGCCTTGTGTGCGTGCGACCTTAAAAGTGTGCGTGCAACATTAATGTTGCGGTACGTCTGGTGTCGACTGGTTGAACAGGGCCATCTCAGGAAGCCGGCTATCACACTTATCAGCGACCCGGTAAGATCGCTAAAACGGATCGCGATCTATCGCAGCGAGGGACGATGGAGCAATGAGACTCTTGGCGCAAGTCAAGACCGGTTGGTTTCTGGTGCTCGTCATGGCTGGAGCAGCAGCGCTGACCCTGGTTGCCTGTGACACAAAGTCGACCGCGACGAATGCCCCGGACGAAGATGCACCTTTCGTTGTCCGAGACAGCGATACATTCGATGTGGATTCGTTCGTAAATGCGGGTTGGAAGAAGTCGAAAGAGTTCTCTACCGAGACGGTGCCCGAATCGAATGCGATCTGGTACGGATTTTACAAGAGCCAGGACGTGGAGATCCGCTTCTACGGCTCGCATGCCGACGCGCTTGGGCCCGGGGTCGAGTCGGCTAGCGCGGCGGTAGCCCGGGTTTCAAATGCAAATCTCCAGGGCAACGCTATTTTCGCCAGCGGGCAACGCACCCAGTACAACGATTTTCTTGTGGCGGGCAATGCCGTCATACTCTGCCAGCTCGATATCGATGTATGCGCCGAGATGGTGCAAAACATTCCATAACTGTTGCGTCTGCGATAGTTGCTGCGCTCGGCCCACTACAGCGGCGGCCCAAACGCTGCGTTCCCTGCAACCATGTTCACC
>JADFLG010000069.1 GCA_022564545.1 Chloroflexota bacterium
ACGAAGTCGCATCTAACGTAGTACTAAGCACGGACACACAGTTCCTTAGAGGACATTGCGGGGCACGGAAACACGAAGCGTGAGGTATTGATGCACAAGGTTGTGGGATTCGGGCTTATCTTCCTGTTGCTTGGCTACGTGGCCTGGCTTGCAATGGGTGGCTCGGCATTTACAGGAGGGGGAGAGACCGTGGTCATTGACCGGGGAGATGGAGCAGGTCCGTCATCGTCAGCGCCGCCAGAGTTGAAAATAGTGACTTTGCTCGGCTTCGACGGGATTCGGTCCATCGAGAACCCTCGTTTTGTTTCCATCGATATTGCGGATGAAACCTATGATCCAACGGAACTGGTACTCGGCGTGGAGATCGAAGGTGATGCACGTGCCTACTCGGTCCCGCTGCTCAGCCGCCACGAGATAGTCAACGATGTGGTTGGTGGAAAGCCGATAGCCGTCACCTGGTGACCGCTTTGCTTTACTGGAATCGGGTATTCCAGAGAGATCGACGGCAGGGTCCTTGAGTTCGGAGTTTCCGGAAAACTCATCATGAACGCCCTCGTTATGTTCGACCGTGAGACACGGACTTTGTGGAGTCAGTTCCTGTCGCGGGCGGTCCAGGGCGACCTCGTCGGCACCGAGTTGGAAACCATCCCGCTAACGCTTACGACGTGGGAGAAGTGGAAAGAGGTGCACCCCGATACAGTTGCCCTGCGCAAGGGCAGCCGGGGCGGCGACCCTTACACTGGTTACTACGGGGGCCGTTCCGCGGGTGTGATCGGCGAGTCGAACAGGGACGGCCGGCTCCCGACCAAGGAGCTGGTCCTGGGACTCGGTTTCGACAGTGGTCCGCTGGCGTTCCCGCATTCGCAACTTCGTTTGCAGCAGCTGGTAAATATCACACATGCCGGCAATGCAACGTTGATTTACTTCGACCCGGCTACAGATACCGCCCTGGCGTTCGGCGCCGAAGTCGGAGGGCGAGAGCTGAGTTTTCGACTGGTCGAAAAGAACGGCCGCGAGTGGCTGCAAGACGATCAGACGGGCACGCTTTGGGTGCCGTTTACGGGCCAGGCGGTTGATGGCGAGCTTGCAGGGTCCGCTCTCGAACGGCTGCACGCGGTCAACGTGTTCTGGTTCGCCTGGAGCGACTTCTACCCGGGCACCGAGATCTGGGGCCTTGGCTGAATTTTTTCGTGACCGGGCTTCGATGGTGTCGGCTGCCTCAGCACCGGTAAAATGTGGAACCTCACCCCTGTCATCCTGCTCGCATCATGTCAACAGAGCCAATCGAGTTCAGGATGGCAGCGGCGCGCCAATTTACCTGCTAACTGCTTTGAGAGAACAACAACCAGCCATTGCATAGCTAAAATGTGAATCCGGAAGCGGTTTCTTCTGGCTTTGCGGCTAATTGCGTTTTTGCTGGCGGTGCGAACTGGATATCAAGTCACTGATTCGGGACGTGCCAGGTTATCCGGCCGAAGGTGTTGTGTACCGCGATCTGACTCCTGTGTGGGCGAATCCCGAAGCCATGCGGTACATCACGGATACAGTGTCGGACCACCTGCGGTCACTGCAAACGCAGGCAGTCGCGGCCATCGACGCCCGAGGTTTTATTTTCGGGGCGCCGGTTGCCGCTCGCCTCAATGTTCCGTTCGTTCCCATCAGAAAAGCAGGAAAGCTTCCGCCCCCGGTCATTGGCACCGATTACGATCTTGAGTACGGGACGGCGCGCCTCGAGGTAAGGACCGGGGCGGTCGAGCCGGGGCAAAACGTAGCAGTTATCGACGATCTGCTGGCGACGGGCGGATCGGCCGGTGCGGGGGTGAAACTGATCACTTCACTGGGCGCCAACGTCGTTTCGATAGCTGTTCTCGTTGAACTGACCTTTTTGGGCGGACGGGCCACGCTACCAGCCGGGCTCGACGTGTTCAGCATGGTGCAGTACTAGCCGTGCTGCGCAGTGTGAGTTCTCCATCGACTGCCGTTACCTTTGATCTCTGGGGCACCTTGATCTTTGAATTTGGCACTAAGCCGAATTCGATAAAACGTCGTCAGCTTCGGGCTGATTACTCTCTCGATGTTCTAACTGGACTCGGGGAATCGGTTGAGCATTCAAATTTCGTCGCTGTTCTCAACACCATTTCGGAGGATATTATCGCCGCTCACGACGAAGCCCGTGATTCATCGTTAGCTGAGTGGATTGAATCAGGTCTGGCGCTCATCGACCGGGACTTACCAAAGCGGATAGGCGGTTCAGGTGTGACGGCGGTTGTGGACGCCATCGATAGGTCGTTCATCGAAAGCCCTCCAACCCTTCTCGACGGCTCACTCGACCTGCTCGAACGTGTGAGGGGTAGGGGCGTCCATGTTGGGCTCATTTCGAATGCCGGGCTGACAAGCAGCAAAGCGTTCAGAGTTTGGTTTGAGCAAATAGGCCTGCTGGACAAGTTCGAGTACATGGCCTTCTCGAACGACCTGGCTATGGCCAAGCCCGCAAAGCAGATCTTCGAACTGGCCCTAAATGCGCTGGAAACCCGGCCTGCCAGGGCGCTGCACGTCGGTGACAACATGCACGCGGATGTCGCCGGAGCAGCGGCGGCAGGAATGTCGACCGTGTGGGTAAGAGGCGGAATCGAATCGTCGACACCCACCCAAACGAAGCCAGATTACGCGGTCGACTCGGTGCTTGAACTAATACCCGTCGTCGATCGGTGGCTCGATTCGCTCGAAAAATAACGACTAACTAGCCAAGGCGTTTGCGCGCGAAGCGTGCCGCGCCGAAAAGCAGGGCGAAGTCGATGACCGTCAGCACCCCGATGAACATTGCCGCCTCAAAGAAGAACCGCTGCGGGAACATGATGATCAGGAAGTCGCGGTAGGGATCGAGCAGCCAGAGGTCGTTCGCAAAACTCAAGAAATGGAACTGCGTAAAAAGCCATCCGAAGTTGATTGCGGCCGTGGCTCCAAACACCACCAGGAACACGCCTGTGCCAATGGCCGACCAGCGGAGTGACCTGAGCAGCAGGGGCGCGGCGTCTCGTTTGAGCGTGAATGCACCCGCAACGAGCAGCACCAGCAGGGCGATTCCCGACCACCTTGTAATGGAAAAGACGCCCTGCATCAACGCCTTCACGTCGACCATGTGAAGAATCTCGCGCTCTTTGTACAGGGAAACCTCGGAACCGCCGAAGTTCACGCGTAGATCGAGGAATTCAGCATCGTTCCCGAAGTATTCCTTGATCTGGTCGGCCCCGTTGTTCAGTTCTTCGACACTCAGACCCGTACGGTTTGCGATGTCGTTCCGCCACCATCCGTAGTCGTACAGCCACTCGCTGTTCGTGACATAGCTCACGTTGAACAGAATCAAGAACACCGGCAGCAACAGCGCGAAGATGGCGGCTCCGGCGCCAGAGAACACGGCACTCTTGCGACCAGGTCTGACCAGCGTGACAGACTGTCGCGCCAGTTCCATTGTTTTCAAATCGGGACCCTGCGAAGGCATGGCGGTTAGGATACGTGGCACGTTATCCGTTTGGCACAATTGGTGGGCACGATAAGTACATTGATGTAGCGGAGGATTCGTTGAGTTCACAGAGCGAACAGGCCGGGGCCGCGGGCACGGCCTTTGCCGAACTGGTAGCGACGGTTGAGTTGCTGAGAGATCCCGGCGGCTGCCCCTGGGATGCCGAGCAAACTCACGTTTCACTACGACCGAACCTGCTTGAAGAGACGTACGAAGCGCTTGAAGCAATTGATTCAGGAGACCCCTCTGGCCTTGAGGATGAACTTGGCGATATCGTCACGCAAATCGTGTTTCATGCAGATATCGCCCGCCGTGAAGACAATTTCGACGCTGCATCGATCTGCAACGCGGTCCGGGACAAGCTGGTCAGGAGACATCCGCATGTCTTCGGGGGCGACAGGGCGCTTGACGATTCCGCCGAGGTGGTCGATCGCTGGGAGGGGCTCAAGCGTGCCGAGTCGGGTGGCAGTCGTTCGATAGTCGCGTCGTTGCCCACAGCAATGCCCGCACTGGCGTACTCGTCGTCAATACAGCGCCGGGTAATGCGTGCGGGGTTGCCGTGGCCCGAAAAGCACGCCATGCCGCTGGCATTCGGCAAGGTCGATGGCGAGTCGCCCGAAGATGGCGAAGCACGGGCCGGGGAATACCTGATGGCGGTCGCGCGGCAGGTCCACGCGGCAGGAATTGACCCAGAAACTGCGCTGCGCAAGGCGGCGATCAGCCTGCGCGACCATGTACTGCGGGCCGAGAAATTGGCCGAAGGTGTGGCGCTTGCCGAGATGAACAACAAAGAGCGTGACCGTACCTGGGAAGAAGCCACTTGGGCCACTTAGAAACTATCCCAAAACTCCCTCTCCTCGGGGAGACGGGTGCCCACTTGTGGGCGCGGGTGAGGGGGAAGCTGTTCTGTAGAAAATACCGTTCGAAAGCATCTACACCGCGGTCGAAAACATTCCCCTCAACCTGGCCTTCTCCCCGGGGAGAAGGAATTTCACTTCGCCTATTAATGTGTTTTGGGATAGTTACTTAGTGGCGTTTATTTTAGAGCCGTGCCAATTTCCCGACCCCTGTGGAGGGATCTGGGTCGGGTCGCGTAATGTTGACGTCTCACTCCACTTCAGGAATCACTACAGCTTCCTGCGCTTTCGTCTTCATCGCGAACGCGCTTCATTGAGGTCCCTCCGCAGGGAGCCTGTCTCATAAGTCGGACTCCCCATCGAAATACGTAATGGAAGTCAAATGTCAGTAGTACTCCGTAATCGTACACATCATTCCCGCCGGATTCCGTTGTGGAATTCCGAGAATCGTCGCCGGGATGGCTTTATGAGACGGTCTCCAGGGGTCGGGAAATCAGTGTTGGTGGTTGGCATGTGGCCATTCGAGAGCGCGGGCTGATCTCCACGTCTGCCCTGAGTTTATCGAACGGGGCGAATGGGTCTTCCGGCTCCTCGCAACGACATTCTCGCCGCCCGGGCTCGCTAAGGCCGAACGACTACCGTCCCCGCTTTGCCCTCGACGACCTTGCCGATCACCTCACTGTAAAGTGTTTCATTAGCAACTAAACTCTTTACAAGTGCGCCAGCTCGGTCCTCCGCCACAGAAATCAACATCCCGCCAGAGGTTTGCGCGTCGGCCATAAGTACGAAATCGACCTCGGACACGCCGTCTTCGAGTGAAACGGCATCACCCAGGGCCTCCATGTTGCGACCGGTACCGCCCGAAACGTTTCCTGCCTCGGCCAGTTCTTGTGCGCCCGGGAGTATCGGGACCGCCGATCGGCTCACGACAGCCGAAACCCCACTCGCCATCATCATTTGCCGAAGGTGGCCAAGCAGGCCAAACCCGGTGACATCGGTAGCAGAGTTCACGCCTACTTCGAGCATCGCATTGGCGGCTCCCCGGTTGAGAGTTGTCATCGACTTCACGGCTTCTTGAATCACTTCTTCCGAAGCTGTCCCTGCCTTGCCTGCGGTCGTAATGACCCCGGAACCAATCGCCTTAGTCAGTACCAGCACATCGCCGGGCTGTGCATTGGCATTCGTGATCTGCTCGCCCGGAGTCACGATTCCGGTTACCGCCAGTCCGTACTTGGGTTCTTTATCGTCTATCGTGTGACCGCCGATGATCAGGATTCCGGCTTCTTCTGCTTTTACCTGTCCGCCCTCAAAAACCCGTGCGACAACCTCTGGCCCCAGATCCCGCGGGAACGCTGCGATATTCAGTGCGGTTAGCGGGGTCCCCCCCACCGCGTAAACGTCGCTCAGGGCGTTTGCCACGGCAATCTGCCCGTAATCGAACGGGTCGTCGACGATCGGGGCGAAGAAGTCGAGGGTGAGTACGAGTGCGACGTGTTCGTTTATCCGGTAGATGGCTGCGTCATCTCCGGTTTCGAGTCCGACCAGCACATTCGGGTCAGTGATGGTCGGTGTCGGCAGCTTGCCTAATACAAGGGCAAGTTCGCTCTGGCTGAGCTTCCCAGCTCAACCGGCGCAGGATGCCAGTTCGGTTAGACGTACAGGTTTGTCACTCATAGCCATTGAATCGTGCCATACATATGGGGTGAAAAACATCTTTTGGCTATTGCAAAAGGGGTATTTGCGTTACCTGCCAAATATTGTCCATTGGATGTCGGACGGAGTTTTCAGGGTGCAGGATTTGCCGAATCAAATTGACGTGTTGGGACACGTATCCGACAATCAATAAACCATCTGCCATTTGCCAACGGAAAGATGTTCTACACCGCGGTCGACTCCGCCCGCGAATGCACGCAGATCAACACCCCGCTCCCCACGGTCCAGACGACCCACATGCAAACAATTCCAGAAGCAGAAATCCTTCCGATAACTGCCAGTTTGAGTGATGACGGAGGGCTTGCCATTGGCGGGTGCGACGTTCGGGAACTGGTTGAGGAGTTCGGGAGCCCCCTTTACATCTACGACGAGGTGACCCTCCGCGGGATGTGTCGTGATTTCGTGGGTGGCTTCACGGATGAGTACCCGAGGTCACACATCGAATACTCGTCCAAGGCGTTGGCGAACCCGGCCATTGCCAGGATTATCGAAGAAGAAGGTCTCGACATGGACATCGTGACCGGTGGCGAGCTGGCGGTGGCTATGGCGGTCGATTTCCCGGCCGAGCGGCTCAATTTTCACGGCAACAACAAGAGTCGAGAAGAACTGACGGAGGCCGTCAGGTACGGCATCGGCAGCATCACGCTCGACTCGTTTCACGAAATTGAACTGCTGAACGATGTAGCAGGGGAACAAAATATTCGCCAGAAGGTGATGCTCCGTCTTTCGCCAAGTGTCGACCCGCACACGCACATGCTCACTTCGACGGGGATTCTGGATTCCAAGTTCGGGTTCTCGATTGAGACCGGAGATGCGGAAGTTGCGGTCGAGAAGGCGCTGGCGAAAGAGTGGCTGCAGGTCGAGGGTCTTCACTTCCACCTCGGCTCCCCGATATTCGAACTCGAACCGTACTCGGAAGCGATCGACTACGTGTTGCGGTTCGCGGCGGACATGCGCGACAAATACGGGTTGGACCTGAAGCGGTTTAGCCCCGGCGGCGGGTTCGCGATCGGTTACGTTTCGGACACCCTGCCGCCATCGATCAGCGCCTACGCGAAGGAAATCGCCACGGCGGTACGATCGGGATGTGACAGGTACGGCCTGGATGAGCCGGAACTGACTGTCGAGCCGGGGCGGGCCATCGTTGGACGGGCTGGCGTCGCTGTTTACACGGTTGGTGGGATCAAGACTATTCCGGGCGTCCGGACCTACGTCAGTGTGGACGGGGGGATGGGCGACAACATTCGTCCGGCCCTGTACGACTCGGAGTACGCTGTCGTGCCCGTCGACCGGCCGGCCGCAGCGCGCGACGTGATCGTTACCGTGGCCGGGAAGTATTGCGAGTCGGGCGATGTGCTTGCCCGCGACGTCGAGTTGCCAGAGCTCGAAACAGGCGAGTTGCTCGCGCTTCCCGCGTCAGGTGCATACTGCCTGATGATGGCCAGCAATTACAACATGCAGACCAGGCCGGCAGTGATTCTCGTGAACGAGGGCAAGTCCAGGCTGATCCGCAGACGCGAAACCTACGCCGACGTACTTGCATCGAGTCTCGACCTTGACTGACGCCGCACCTACTTCATCCAGCGCTCCGCCTGGGGGCGCCCCGGCTGGCCCGATTTCTGGCGAAGGCACGGCTGTCGCTGCTCTTTCTGGCGCAGCTCGTCCGCCGGTTGTTGGCTGGAAGACGTTCGGGCACCCGGGCGCCACGAAACTTCTTTCAAGGTCGTTGGAAACCGGCAGGCTGGCCCACGCCTACCTGATCACCGGGCCCGACAGAGTCGGCAAGCGCACGCTGGCAATCGACATGGCCTGCATGGTGAACAGCGAGCCGCTGGCCGACATGTTTGGCGAGGCGCCGAACATCGACCTGCGGACGTCGCACCAGGCTGAGCGAATTCGCAGAGGGATTCACTCCGACGTGGAGGTAATCGACCCGGACACGGAGCTCGAAAACGACCACCGGCCATCCAGACCAGACGAGGATGGGGAAACCCGGGATCGCCAAACGATCTCGATCGAACATGTCCGACAAATGATCCGACACACTGCGACAAAACCGTTCGAGGGTGCCAGGAAAGTTTTTATATTCGATGGTGCCCACAGAATGGTTGAGGCCGCGTCGCTTGCACTCCTCAAGACCCTCGAAGAGCCGTCAGATGACGTGTTGATCGTGCTCACGGCTCCCACCGCGGAACTACTCCCCGCGACGGTCGTGTCCCGGTGCCAGGTGATCGGGCTCAGACCGGTCGACGCTGGTGTGATCGAATCGGAGCTCATCGAGCAGTTTGGAGCCGATGAGGAACAGGCACGCTCGCTGTCGAGGCTGGCGCGGGGCTGTCCCGGCTGGGCGATCGACGCTCTGAACGACCCCACTATCATCGATGCTCACAACCAGGCGGTGCTCCGCTTTGCAGAGATCGTCACCGGCAACATCGAGGAGCGGTTCAGGTACGCCCGGCAAACTGGCGGTCGGTTCTGGCGCGATCGAGAAGCTGTGTTGCTGGAAATGCAGCGCTGGCTCGAATGGTGGCGGGACGTTGCGATGATGCGACACAAGCTCAGCGAAATCGTGACGAACGTCGAATGGAGCGATCTTCTTTCAGAGATCGCTGGCGAGTTGAAAAAAAGCCAGATCGCTGCCGCAGTGACGGCCATTCAAAACACCCGGGCAGCCCTCGAAGCGAATGCGGTGCCACAGTTGACGCTTGAGGTGCTGATGCTCGACCTGCCGTGGGTCGACCCCGCGAAAGTTCCGTCGCTCAGGCTGGATGACCGGCAAGACCCGGGTTAGTCGCCCGGCGCACGGGGAGCTCTACGGGGCGTTTGGCACCGGGCGTGTAGTCTCACCTGGGCTCCCGTGCGACCTCCGCGGGGCATGCCAGGGCATGGGGGGCGACTGGCCCTAATCGCCGCCGGCGCTTGCGGTTGCGAGACTACTCGACGGGTTCGACTCTGGCACGAGCCACGGCACGAACGGCAACCACGTTTTCTTGAGCGATGCAACCTTCAGGAACGAATATGGGTTGGGCCGTGGTTCGTACGGGGTGTTCCGCAGTCTCATGCCGGCCTGTTGCGGCGTTCGGCCTGCCTTACGGTGATTGCACTTCTTGCAGGCGCTTACCACGTTGGTCCACGTGTGCTCACCGCCTTCGCAACGGGGCAGAACGTGATCGATGGTCAAATCCCCGGGCGTTGCGCCGCAGTACTGGCAAGAGTGTTTGTCGCGGGCGAAGATCTCGTTGCGGGACATCTTTCTTCGCTGGACCGGGCGCTTGATCATGTAGACGAGCCGGATCACGTCGGGCCGTTCGAAAATGTCGGAGACGGTGTAGATGTATTCTCCGCTGTCCTGTACCGACTGCGCCTTCCCCTTGCCGACGAGCTTCACCGCCCTGCGAATATCGCAGATGTTCAGCGGCTGGTAGTTTTGATTGAGCACCAGTACTGGCGCCCGCGTGCTCTCGCTCATTTTGATTACCGGTTGCGGTCGTTGGCTCGTTGTGTGTTCGGACTCGGGATGTTGCGCGGGTGGGTCTGGACAGAGATGGGCCGTTGACCCATGAAACGTTTTCTTATGAAACGTCTACTTCGTCAATGCGGGATTCAAGAATATCGAGGGCCACTCCGAAGTCATCTGGTGCGAATTCAATCACGATTCCGCGAAGGTTCAGTAGTGAGGGTACTATTTGCGACTCGGTTAGCAACCCGTCGAACTTGTCTCTAGCACCCTCTTCCACATAGTTTTGCGCTGTCTGCCGAATCATCTCCTGGATCCCACTTGCGGTCAGGTCGCCGGTGTTTTCGGGAATAACGTACGTGTAGCGGGCCGCCACGGTCATTACGCCGCCCGCGATAAGCACGCCTGCGACCAGTCCAATAACGATTCCGCCCAGGCTGTCGACCCACCCCATAAACGTGAGTTTCAGCGCCTTCTTGATAATGCTCGACACGATGCGGCTTGCGATGAACACTGCCGCGAAGATGATTACATAGCCGATAGCGGTGGAAATCGCCTCGCTTTCAACGCCATCCCAGAGGAGTGAAAGGACTCGCCCGGCGAACAGTCCGCTCAAGAACAGACCCAGGTAAACCGCGGTTGCATTGAGGACGGCGCTAACCAACCCGGTTTTGTATCCCCATAAGGCCGCAAGTGCAAACACCGCTATCAGCACCCAGTCCAGCACGTTCATTTTTTTACGGTCTCCACTGACGTTGAGCAGCACGACGACGCGTGATTGCACTCATATTCACGGTGACATTGACGATGCGTTACCAGAATATTGATAACACATATATCTTTGCTGACCGTGATTTTAGCGGCAGGCGATCATCCTGCTTCGAGAGAATATTCCTAGCGTATGGTCAAATATAAGTGTCGATTCCCCGATTTGGCCCGGTCCAAAAAAAAGCCAGACGTCAGAGTAAACAAACGCCAGAGTAAATATATGGAGGACCTTTGCCGCGCTCAGATTTTGCACGCCCTCTGATTGGGCCAATCGCGATAGATGGCCCGGCCGGTTCAGGCAAGTCGTCAGTTGGCAAAGCGCTCGCCTCCCAGATCGGGTTCAGGTTTCTCGATACCGGCCTGATGTACCGCGCGGCGACCTGGAACGCCGTTCAAAACGGGATCGACGTGCGTGACCCAGACGCTGTAGTCATGGCGGTCAGCCGGATGGAATATTCGGTGGGTTACGGTGATGACGGCGACAACCTGCTTGTGGTCGGCGGTGAAGATGTCACAGGGTTTCTTCATTCGACCCGGGTGGACGATTCAGTTTCCGCGGTGTCCGCCATTAGCGGTGTCAGGGAAATCATGGTGGCCGAGCAGCGCAGACTCGCCGGTGTGGGTGAAATTGTGATGGTCGGCCGCGATATTGGGACGGTCGTCATCCCCGGCGCGCCGCTGAAGATTTACCTGACTGCTTCGGCCAGGACACGCGCCATTCGACGACACCGTGACTTTGTTGCCGCCGCTGCCGCCGGCGAAGGGGCGGACGTCGACTTTGAAGATGTTCTACGATCGATCGAACGGCGAGACCTCGTGGACTCTACTCGTGAGGACTCACCGCTGAGGCCCGCTGACGATGCGCTGGTGCTGGATACCGACGGGCTGTCGTTCGACGAGGTGGTCGAACGGCTTGTTGCGTTGGCCGCGGCGGTCACCTGATGGCGCAGTGGTTGTTCCCGCCATGCAATTTCGGATTCAAAATCACCCTGAAATGGTTCGCCGATTACAGGGTTGAAGGTCGGGACAACATTCCAAAATCCGGTCCTGTGCTGGTCGTCTCAAACCACCTGTCGAACCTCGACCCGGCCATCGTGGCCGCGGCGCTGCCGCGCCCTCCGGTTTTTCTTGCGAAGAAAGAGCTGTTTAAATACTCTGTCGGCTCGTTCCTGATGCGTGGTTACGGCGCGTATCCGGTGGACAGGCGGGGCGGTGATGTCGGGGCGTTGAACTGGATATCCCGCCAGTTGTCGGTCGAACACAGGATTGCGATCATCTTTCCTGAGGGGACCCGAAGCAAGACGGGCGGGCTCCTGCTGGGCCAGCGGGGACTGGCCCTCCTTGCAACCTCGACCGGTGCGCCGATCGTGCCGGTTGCCCTGACCGGATCAGAACCCCTGCAGAACACTTTGAAGGTGCTCAAGCCCACTGCCACCATTAGACTGAAGATCGGTAAGCCATTCGTCGCCAGAAACATTTCAGGAAAGCTGTCAAGAGAGACCGCATCTGCCCTGACGACCGAGATCATGGTCCGTATTGCGCGGATGCTTCCCGAAGGCAAGCGTGGCGAATATTCTGATCTGATCGACCTGGAAATGACCGAAACCCTCGATATCACACAGTTGCCGACCGCCAAACGGTCTGGGTAGAGGAGCTGGGTACTTGTGCGGAATATTTGCATACGCGGGAACTGAGAACGCAGTTCCCTTCCTCATCGACGGCCTCCGATCGGTCGAATACCGCGGCTACGACTCTGCCGGGATTGCGGTCATCGGGGGCGACGGCAAAATCCAGATCGCCAGGCGGGGGGACCACAAGGCCAGTCTCGAAAACCTTGCCGCAGCGGTCGGGAAAGGTCATTTGCCAGGGGTGGCGTCAGGCATGGCCGGTCTGGTCGGAATCGGGCACACCCGCTGGGCCACGCATGGTGAGGTCAATCAGAAAAACGCCCACCCTCACTCATCCAGCGACGGTTTGGTGGCAATTGCCCACAACGGCATCATCGAGAACTTTCTCGAACTGAAAGACGAGTTGGTCGATAGCGGTATCGAGTTCAAATCCGATACCGATTCGGAGGTCTTCGCTCACCTGGTCGGGCGTGGCGTCGCGAACGGGTCGAGTTTGCGTGAGTCAGTGGTCGGTGCGGCCCGCCGGATCAAAGGCAATGCGGCGGTAGTCGCCCTGTCGGCGTTGGAACCTGACACCGTCGTTGGACTTCGGGTCGGCAACGCCGGGGGCATAGTGATCGGGACAAGCGCTAAGACTGACGCCAGCGTAATGGCGTCCGACACAATCGCACTGCTGCCGTTCACGAACGAAGTCATTTATCTCGAGCCCGGCGAGATCGTGGAGATCGAGCGTGGCGTAATCCGGCTTTTTGATCTTGAAGGAACACCGATCGACCGCGAGCCCGTCAGGGTCAACCAGAACTTTGAAGCTGCGAAAAAGGGCAAATACCCCGACTTCATGTCGAAGGAAATAGCTGAGCAGCCCGATGCCATTCAGGGTGCGCTCCGGGGCCGTGCAGATTTCGCGGCGGGGACGCTGGACCTTCCAGAAATTACTCTTACCAGGGACCAGATCAACGCGATCGACCGGGTCGTTCTTACCGGAATGGGCACTTCTCTCCACGCCGGGATGTTCGGGGCGTCCGTGATCGAATCGCTCACCCGTATCCCGGCAGTGGCGGAAAATTCTTCTGAACTCCGGTACCGCAACCCGGTCCTTGGGCCTAACACACTTGTAGTTGCCGTGACCCAGTCGGGTGAAACGGCCGACACGCTTGCCGCAATGGAGCAGGCCCGCCAGGCGGGTTCGCCGCAGGTGGTCGTCCTTGAAATGGAGGGTTCGCAGGCCACGAGGATCGCCGATTTCACTCTGCCAGTAAGGGCCGGACAGGAGATCGGCGTCGCATCGACGAAAACGATGATAGCAAGCATGACGACATTGCTTGAACTGGCGGTGTTCCTCGCGCAATCACGGGGCGCGATCGACTCAGAACAGGTCAAGAAAATCGTCGAAATGCTGGCCGAGCTGCCGTCTCTCGTGGCGTCGGTGCTCGATATCGATGGCAAGATCACATCGCTCGCCGAACGCCTGTCGGGCTTTTCAGACCTGCTTTATCTCGGCAGGGGAGCGCAGCTTCCTATCGCGCTCGAAGGTGCGCTCAAGATGAAGGAACTCGCCTACATCCACGCCGAGGGCTACGCAGCAGGTGAAATGAAGCACGGCGTGAACGCACTGCTGGGTCCAGAAATGGCAACTGTCGTTTGCGCTCCAAAAAACGATCTGTACGAAAAGATGCTTTCGAACATCAGCGAGGTGAAGGCCCGCGGCAGCGAGGTGGCGGCAATTGCGACTGAAGGCGACGATACAGTCGGCCGCCTTGCCGATCACGTAATCCACGTGCCGGACTGTCCCGGCCTGCTACAGCCATTCCTGACGGTCGTACCTTTGCAAATGCTGGCTTACCGCACCGCGCTGGTGCTGGGGAGAGACCCCGACAAGCCACGAAACCTGGCCAAGACGGTGACGGTCGAGTAGCGGGGCATTCGGTGAGGGTGTGCTGAGTTGCTGTCATTGCGAGAAGTCCGATGACGTGGCAATCGGCGATACAAAGGAAATCTTTCCGACTCATCCATCACTGGACCTGCCATCGGGCCTATCATCTCGAAGAAGCCCTTGGCCTGATCCGGGACATATCCCGAGTGGACGCTGATTGCCGCGTCGTCGGACTCCTCGCAATGACAATCTCGCACGCCCGGCGACCGACCCCTGGGCGTAAGATCATCGCCTCTCACGATCGCGACCCTTGTGGAGCGCTTCCGAATATTGGCAACAACAGAACAGCAAGCGCCGACCGGATTCCGTGGGAACCTGGCGAGCAAGTTTGGTGCGCTGGGTAATCCTCGATACCGCCGTTACTGGCTTGGTTCGCTGGCGTCCGTGGGCGCCATTCAGATTGCGACGATGGCGCAGGGTTGGCTGATCGTCTCTGATCTTGGTGGAACGGCGCTGTCACTGGGATATCTGGGTGCTGCGACCGCAATTCCGACGATCCTGGTGAACGTGTTCGGTGGGGTGCTGGCCGATCGAGTTGACCGGCGCAAGCTGATTATTGCGGTATCGCTGGCATCCTCGCTGCTTTTGCTGCTCCTTGCAATTCTCGATGCGACGAACGCAGTTCAAATCTGGCATGTGGTCGTCATCGCCTCGGTGCAGGGACTCGTGATGGGCTTCGACGGTCCGGTGCGAAGTTCTTTTTTCCCACTGCTGATCGAGCGGAAAGAGATGATGAGTGCCGTGGCACTCGGCTCCGTGATGTGGCAGTTCAGCCGACTCGTTACACCGATTGCGGGAGGGCTGCTCATTCGGTATGGCGGTACGGAATCGGTCTTTTTCGTGGGCGTGGTCGGTTGGGTGAGCATGCTTTTGGTAATGATTTCTTTGCGAATAAGCTCGCCGCCCCCCGACAAGAGCCGCAACGTGGTCGACGACATGGTCGAGGGCATACGGTTCATCCTGGGTCGCCGCGACTTCATCTTGTTGATCGGTCTGACGTACGCGACGCACTTTTTCGGGATGCAGTACCTGCAGTTGATGCCGCTCTTCGCCCAGCGCTTCGGTGGAGATGCTGAAGAGGTCGTGTTCGGCTTTTTGTTGTCGTCACTCGGCCTGGGGGCGCTCGCCGGCACGCTTGTCGTGAGTCGGCTGCGAAAACACCCCCGGATCGGCTACATAATGCTGGGCGGCTCGCTGACGTTTACAGTTGCAGTTGCAGCGTTCGCCTACGCGCCGTCGTTCGGCCTGGCACTGGTGTCTCTTTTCATCGGTGGGCTGGCTAACACGATCTACTTTGTCGTTGCCATGACAGTTCTGCAGCTGCGTGTGCCGGAAAAGATGCGTGGCCGGGTGATGGGCATCTACACGATAACGTTCAGCCTGATCCCTCTGGGAGGGCTGATGGGCGGGACGATCGCCTCGATCTACGACGAGCGCGTTGCCGTCGTGATCGGTGCCGTGATCCTCGCCGCGATATTCGTGATCGTTGGTGTCACTCAACCGGTCATTAGATCGCTGAATGGCACGCAGCTGGAAAAAGTTTGAGCGCACAGGCGTCACCCTGGTAGCGATCATGATCTGGGTGCCGAGCGAGTTCCGCGGGGCGCTTCAACAAGGAACAGTTATTGTCATTCGGAACTTGCCGGTCCTGTGCAAAACGCGCGACGACCGGCGCCGGGCGGGTGACCATATTGGGCGTCGCATATAGTCTTGAGTTCGATGAGCACGACAT
>JADFLG010000173.1 GCA_022564545.1 Chloroflexota bacterium
TCCCAGCTCCGCCATTTTCCGGGTGCCCGCTTGCTGGCGCGCATGGAGTTGAGTTTTTCCTGTGGGTCGCTGGTCGTAGTCATATTTTTATTGCTGTTTCGAGTGGCGACAGGGCCGAAATCGAACTCGTTTTGTGATGATTTGCGGTTCGTAATGGTACACGCCGTAACGGGCGATCACGCCTGTTGTGCATATACTGGCGCCACTTGATGCGTGATTGTTTTCTGTGAGTGGCGCGGCCGGGAATTGTTCGTTTAGAGCCGGGCGGTTCGTTAGTCGCCGGGCGCGCACGAAGCACCTGGGCGACAGTTGAAAGCTTCTCGGGGCACGCCCGGCGCAAGTGCGAACTCCGCCGGGCACTGGTCGGACGCGAAACGCCCCCGGCAGATTCGACTGCCCGGGGCACGTTTATGATCCCTGCCGGTTGATAGCCGAGAGGCAATAACCGGTTTAGTCTTCGTCTTCTTCGATCTCGATTTCCAGCGCCTCCATGGACCGGGGGTCGAATTCGATTTCGACCTCGGCTCCGAGTTGAATTGCACTGAACGTGACCGGGCCGTCATCGTCAATTTCCGTTGAAGGAACGACTTTGAAAGTCGACTCGTCGCCGCTTTCATCGACCAGAGTGATCGTATGTGCATCGGTGTCGATGCTGGAAATTACTCCCTTCACCTCGTCTTCGTCCTCTTCGTCTCTGTCCCTGTCGCGGCGGTCGAAATGAATCCTGGACGCGTCGAGGGTTTCCGGGTTGTACTTGACGTCAACGATCATGCCGGGACTGAGCTCGCTCAACTCCGAGGCTGATGGTCCGGGGCCTTTGCCCTGAATGCGGGTCTCGGGTGTGACGGCAACCGTGAACTCGATCCCGTTTTCCGCGGTAATGGTGACGGTGGACGCTTCGATATCGACACTAACGATAGTTCCCTCTGCCTTTGCGATCGAGGGTGCCAGCGTCGTGACCGAATCGTCCTCATCCAGGGTCAATTCAACTTCGTCGCCGGGCTGAAGTACGGCAGAACCGGCGATAGCCTGGAGCGCCTCGATATCGACATCCTCGAGGTTGAACGTCATCGTTGTCCCATCCTTGAGTTGGACGGTGACTTCCCCGGAGAGGGAATCGACATTCTGGAGAATTCCCTGAACGACTGCTGCATCGATATCCTGCAGGTCGGCGCAGGCCACCGTCGCCCATATGGCCATGAGTCCGACCACTATTCCCAGCATCCTCTTTCTCTCGAAGAAGAGAGGTGCTTTTACTGGTTTCATCGCTCGATTTCCCTTTGGGCCTTTGAGCGCGGAGTGGTTGAGTGAGAGATGTTGAATTCGTCAACTTTAGAAATAACGCCTACTTAAACCGGAGTTACTTAAGCGTTACGGGCAGGTTGCAGCACGGTGTGTGTGGTTGCTGCTGGAATGGGAAGCTGTGCTATCACTGCTGGAGGACGAAAGGTTGGCTCCGCTGCGGGGGCGAGTTGGTCGTGGAGAGTCGACGTGCCGATGGCCGAGAACCGGTTCCAGGACGCGATGCGCAATTTGAGAAAGATTTGACTCGATGCATCCGAATCGAATCGGTTCCGACAGGGTTAAGGCCCGGCGAGCCGGAACGAGCTTTTGCCGCTCGACGCATGAAGTTCCCTGTCGAGCCGGATCATCAGCGGGACCATGTGGTCGATCACAACTGCCTCTGCAAGCGTGCCGTAGTCGACCGGCTTGAAGCCGATGCCCCTGATCAGCTTTGCAACGGCCGATTTTGCCTCTTCGTCATCACCAGCGTAGTGGACCTCGCGCGGCTCGCCCGACGAATCGACCGGTTCGGTGATCGTGCCGGCGAAGTTCGTCTTGAATGCAGCGACCACACGCGCTCCGTCGCCAATGGCGGTAGCCGTGACCTGGGCCCCTGACGACCCGTCGTTTGGCTGGCTCGCAAAGGGGTTCGTAATGTCGATGACAACCTTGCCCCTTAGCGAGTCGGCGAATTTTCGTGCGGTCGCGGCGACCGTGGCATAAGGCAGTGCGATGATCACGATTTCGCCAGCGTCGATTGCCGCCTGGACACCGTATAGCCTCGATTCGGTGCCGACCTCTGCGTGAAAATCTTTCCTATCTTCGGGCCGGCGCGATCCGAACGCGACAAAATGCCCGGCCGCCAGGAACGCCCTGCCCAGAGCCAGGGCCATGTTCCCGGTGCCGATAATGCCAATTCTTGGTTTGCGAGCCGTATTAAGGTCTGGGCCTGGGCCTGAGGTTGAATCCGGTTCTGATGTCATGTTGGCGAGAGTGTATGGGGATTTCCGCGGTCGAGCAACGGCGTATCCTCTCAACCATTTTCAGTAACTTCTGCTCGCGGAAAGACCTTTCGGGCAGTCGTGGGAGTACGCTTCGTATCCGTGTGGATATGGCACATTTTTCACTGATAGTGCCGCAAGCGTCGATCGGTTCGGGTGAGATGGAGCACTAATGACTGACTACCTTCCACTGCCTGGCACGCCTGTCGAGGAGCTCGACACCCCTTGCATCATCGTCGACCTCGACATTGCCGAGGCCAACATTGCGAAGCTCCAGACCGCGGCCAACGAGATGGGCGTCGACGTGCGGCCTCACTCCAAAACCCACAAGAGCCCTTACTGGGCACGCAAGCAGATTGCTGCCGGGGCGATCGGGATCTGCTGCGCCAAGGTCGGGGAGGCTGAGGTGATGGTCGAGGCCGGAGTGACGGATGTGATGATCACCAACCAGGTGATCGGGACGCTCAAGATTGCACGACTGGTTGCGCTCGCCCGCGCTGCGAAAATGATCGTTGCGGTGGACGATTCGTCAAACGTTGACGATCTGTCGCGAGCGGCCAGTGATGCCGGGGCGGAACTTGGAGTCATCGTCGAGATAAACGTTGGTCAGGACCGTTGCGGGGTCGACGGTAAGGGCGCGGTCGACCTTGCGAAACAGATCGCCGCGGCGCCCGGACTTCGCTTTGACGGTCTGATGGGCTACGAGGGTCATATCGTCGCCGAGCGCGACTATGAGACCCGGAAGACCGAGGCCGAAAAAGCCATGGCTATCCTGACCGGCGCGGCCGCCCAGATTCACGATGCGGGCATTGAGGTAAGGGTAGTTTCGGCGGCGGGCACGGGGACGTACGCCATTACAGGCCGGGTCGATGGGGTGACCGAGCTTCAGTGCGGGTCGTACATATTCATGGACGGCGACTATGTCGAGGTGTTCGACGACTTCACCCCGGCCCTGTCCGTGCTTTCTACCGTAGTTTCACGACAGAGGGAAGACGTGGCCGTTACCGACCTTGGCCTGAAGTCGATTTCCGTAGATCGGGGACTCGCCGACGTACTGTCGCCTTCGGGCGCATCGGTCATGGGTCACTCGGAAGAGCACACCAGGATCGAGTTGAAGGGCGAGGAGGCGCGATCGCTGAAGGTCGGCGACAAGGTGCGCGTGCGGCCAAAGCATGGCGACACGACGATCAACCTTCACGACTACTACTTTGGTGTGCGCAACGGGAAGCTCGAGGCCGCAATCCCGATTCCCGGCCGCGGCAAGTTCCGGTAGCGGCGCTACGTTTCCTGAGAGGTCGGTTGGTGCTGGCTGATTCGTTGAGGCCGTGCTTCGGGGTGGCGTGCAACGTCTACTCTTGAATGACCGGAGACGGTTGGATTGTCGCGGTCAGAGTGAATGGGATCGTCATCGGCTAGACTAGCGGGGCTTCATGCGTCTGAGAAATATACTTGGAATCCGAGTGCCCTCAAACACAAATGTATAGAAGATTCCGGACAGGCCTTTTCGCAGTCCTAATTCTTGCAGCGACAGTGTGCACGGGCAATGCACAACAGGATCTGCCAGATATCGAGGCGACCGTAAACGCTGCTGTCGAAGCTGCGATTCCCACTGCGTCACCTACCCCGACGCCAGATATCGAGGCGACCGTAATCGCTGCTGTCGAAGCTGCGATTCCCACTTCGTCGCCCACCCCGACGCCAGATATCGACGCCACGATTGCCGCTGCTGTTGCTGCAACCGCCAGTGCCGCTGTCACTCCCACACTTGCGGCGACTTCTACAGCCGTACCCGCGCCAACACGTGTTCCAACTCCTGCGCCGATTCCGACCTCGACACCTATACCCGTGCCGTCCGCTACGCCAATACCTACAGCTACGCCTACTCCTTCTCCCCTGCCAACTGGT
>JADFLG010000070.1 GCA_022564545.1 Chloroflexota bacterium
CTCTCTAACTTCTGTAAATTAACCGGGAACTCCGCCTCACTTTTTGCAGGCTCGAAATCTCGCCGCCTCCGGCTCTACAGGGGAACAGATGCATGAGCGAAGAACGTATCGGATTTGTTGGACTCGGGATGATGGGCATGCCGATGTCGAGAAACCTGGTTGAGGCCGGCTACGCCGTGACCGTTTTCGACCTCGACGGTGCGGCAATTGACCAGGCCCTTACGTTCGGAGCGTCTTCGGCGTCCACTGGCTCGGAGGTCGCGGCGCAATCCGGCATCATCATCACAATGGTCCCCGATTCGCCGCATGTTGAGGCCGCCATTGCCGGACCCGACGGAATTCTCGAAGGCGTTATGGCGGGCTCGGTCGTGATCGACATGAGTACGATTTCTCCGGCAACCGGCAAAAAGATGGCCGCATTGCTTGAAGAAAAGAGCGTTAATTTCGTTGACGCGCCTGTCACAGGTGGAGTTGAGGGGGCCGAAGCAGGGACACTGTCGATCCTCGTCGGCGGCAACGCCGAGGCATTTGAACGCACACTCCCGGTACTGAACGTTCTCGGCGGCAACGTCACGCACATGGGACCTGTCGGCTCCGGTCACACAACAAAAATAGCGAACCAGTTAATCGGGGTTGCGACACTGGCCGGCATATCTGAAGCGTTTGTGCTGGCTAAAAAGGCCGGACTTGATCTGCAATTGTTCTTCGATGCTGTAAAAAACGGCGCAGGCCGGTCGTGGGCCCTGGAGACACTTGGTCCAAAAATTCTGAAGGGCGATTTTTCACCCGGATTCATGGTGAAGCACATGCAAAAAGATCTGCGGCTTGCCGCTCAACTCGCGGCCGATACCGGAACCTCGATTCCGACCACATCCCTGATCGCCCAGCTTTACCATTCGATTCAGGCCGAAGGCCCCGATGCCACAAGCCAGGGTCACCAGGCGCTGATTCAGGCGATCGAAAAACTGTCGAATGCCGAGGCCAGGGCCTAGCTGCTCTTGTCCGTTGAATCGACCACTTTGATTACCTCCGGGTAGATAAGATCGACCCACTCGGAGTACATCTGACCAGAGGGGTGAAGCCCGTCGGACGCAACTAGTTCTGGTTCGTCGGCGGCTCGTCGTGAAATTCCAGTGATATCGATGAAGCCTGTTCCAGCCCTTCTGGCCCGATCGCGGACGGCGGCGTTGAACATGTCGATCTCCGCGGCAATCTCGGCGCGTGGAGCGCCTTCAGCAAACGGGGTCACTCCCCAGTCGGGAATCGAAATCAGCAACACGCGATCGGCATTGCCATCGGCGAATCCGATTGCCTTATCGGTCAGCGAAGCCAATCCGGCTTCAAACTCTTCAATTGAACCGCCGCGAAACTGATTGTTCACGCCGATCAGCAGTGTCACGACGTCGAACGACCCCTCCAGATCGGCAGCGACGATCGCGGCTGTCAGATCCCCCGTGTCCCAGCCCGTAGCGGCGATCGCTACTGGTTCGGCGACCGGCCAGCCCTCGATTCGCAGTTTTCGCACAAGCTGAACGGGCCAGTTTTCGAGCTTGCCGACCCGCTCACCAACGGTGTACGAATCACCGAGGGCCAGGATGCGAATCGGCACAACCGGGGCTGGCGTGTCATCAATCTGCACATCTGCTTCTTGCACATCACCGCAGGCTGAGGCAACGAACAGCGATATGGCGAGGAGGAGGACTAATACCCGTCTGAATACAAGGGGCGTCGCTGAAATCCGGTGTCGTGTCCAGTTCGACAAAAAATTTCCAGGCCCGCCGCTAAAGAGCGTCGACCTTCTTCGCCATTTCGATATCGGCTGCCACCATGCCACCCTCGCTGTGACTCCACCACGTGACAGTCACCCTGCCCCACTCGGTCACCAATCGGGGGTGGTGGTCAGCCTCTTCGGCCAGGAGTCCGATTCGGTTCGTGAAGCTGAGGGCCTCGGCGAAATCCTCGAACGAAAACTCTCTGTTCAACCTACTCATTCCGTCCTCGGTGATTACCGACCAACCCGGAACCTGCGGCAACAAATCCGCAATCTCTACAGCTGTCAACTTTGCCATGATCAACCTCGTTTCTTGGAGCTGAGACGTAGATTGTATTGCCCGATCAGGTGGACGACACAATCGGGAGCACAATGTGTGACGGACGGTCGGCATCGGTGTATACGGTGTTCTGGGCGACCTGGCTTCGAGTGTGCCTGCCGATCGGCTCACCCGTGTTCGGGTTCACGTCGAAGCGCGGAAAATTGCTCGATGAAATATCGACCCGTATCTGATGCCCCTTCTTGAACAGGTTCGACACCGGCGGCAGCTCGATCTGCAACTGGTAGACCGTGCCCGGCTCCATGAGCTTCTCCTCGTCATAGCCGTCTCTGAACCTTGCGCGCCGGATCGAATCTGCCAGTGGTAAATGAAAGCCCTGCGGATAACCGTCGCCCGGCGGATAAACATCGAGCAGCTTTGCGGTGAAATCAGTGTCTACGGCGTCCGACGAAATCCAGAGGTTGACTATGATCGGACCCGTCACCTCGACATCGGCTCCGAGCGGCTCCGTCTGGAACACATTCACGTCGGCCCTCTCTGCAAGCAGCATCAGCGGATCGCTGGCACCGACCGTCGATTCACGCTCTTTCTGGTGCAGAGGACCGTCTGGAATCAGCGATTTCATCCGGGCCCGCGGAGGCACATACGCAGCGTCGATGTCGTCTGGCAGCACAACCCACTCATAAAAACCCGTTACGTTTCCGCTCACCGACGGGACCGGTGATTCTGGGTCGTGAGCCCAGCTTGTTGGCAGGTCGTCGGCACCTGGTTCCCCAACAGTCAGATCACCACCAGAACGCAAATAGTAGGCAGTGTCGACTGACCGCTTCAGAGGCCACTCCCGCTCGACGCGCCATGCGCCCCCATGCACAATGCGGCCCGCATCGTTGACGGCCCCGCTCCCGCCGCCCATCACGAATATCCGCACCGGGTCATCGTCTTCAACGCCCGTATCGATACCCTTCAACCAGTGGTCGAACCACCGGAACCGCTCCTGGTTCAACACCCTGTCGCCCCAGTGCGCAGACTCACCGAACTCGACCTCGCCGACGTACGAGACACCTTTTCCACGCATCGACACGTGGTTCCACGGTCCCAGGATCAGGCGCTGCGGAGTCGAGTTCTTTTCGGTCATGTAGGCGAACTGCTCGGACGCATCTGACGCGAACGGGTCGTACCAACCCGAACTGTAAACCGCCGGAATGTCGGCCATACGGTCGAAGTGCCGGGCATGGTCGAGCGACTCCTGTTGCCACCACGCGTTGTAAGTGCCGTCACGGTAGTAGTGCATCAGGACTTTTTCGAGGTTCGGGACCGCGGCGATCGGGGTTTCACCCTCCTTGAAGGGCTGCTTCCATATTTCCTCTCTCAGGCGTTCGGCTCCGCGCTCGATCCGCTCGATAGCGGCCGGATCATCTGCGATTTCCTGCGAGTCGTAGCCGTGGAGATACAGCGCACCATACATATGCAGTGCCATAGCCCCGCCCTGGCGGGCCTCCCACCTGAAGGCATTGGTCGGGGCAACGTCCACCCAGAGCGCCGCAAGGTGCGGTGGGCGGTAAAGCGATGCCATGTTCTGTACGATTCCGCCGTGGGAAGCGCCCACCATGCCGACCTTGCCGTTGCTCCACTCCCGGTCCGCCGCCCACTCGATCGTGTCGTATCCGTCCATGCCTTCCTTCTGGTTGGCCGTGTGGAAATAATCGCCGGTCCCCTCGGAACGGCCCCGCCCGCGCAGGTCCTGCAACAGCACCACGTAGCCCCTCGGAACGAAGGCGTTTGCCACCGGGTTTATCCAGATGACCGGGTTCGACTTGTCATATGAGGTCCTGCCCAAGATGACCGGAAACTGACCCGGCAACGGATTGCCGTTTACGTCGGCCGGGCGGTAGATATCGGTCGCCAGCCGAACGCCGTCCCTCATCGGGACCATCACGTTCTGCGATACGACGATTCCGTGGTTCGAATCGGGACTGTTTGCCATCGGTCATTCACCAGTTTCGTATTGTGAAATTCCTGGTGGGAACTCTGCCGGTTTACCGGGCAAAATGAAAGAGGCAGACGCGTTCGTTGGGACGTGAGTTCCTGGGGGACGTGAGTTCCTGGGGGACCCGAGTCCTGGGATGCCAGGAGTTGTGATGAGTGCGCACCACCCGGTGTTGCACGCTACCTGCCGAGTATCGGTTGGGGGAGACCTCAAGCGGGTCTGAAAAGGCGGATAAAGGAACCGCTCTGACCGAATACTCGAGAGCCCGATAGCACGAGCGGCGCGCACTCTGTAAGTAATACGAGGACCGTCCAGTTCGGATTCTTCAAAACGCTCGCCCGTTTGTTCCCGACCGCCGCAAGCAGGATTCAGGCGTTGAGCACGCCGAGCAGTTCCCGCGGGCCGTGTGATATCGCTGTAACCTGTCGCTCAACTGACCCGTAGTTTCACAAAGGTGGAGTTCCCGATGGCGTTGGATAAGCAGCAACTCGAAGAAATGTATCGCCGGATGTGCCTTATTCGATACTTCGAAGAGGCGGTGATCGCAATCCACTCGTCGGGTGAGTTGATCGGACCGGCACACCCGTACATTGGCCAGGAAGCTGTCGCGGTCGGCGCCTGCGCAGCGCTCCGGGATGACGACCGTATCGCGGGCAGTCACCGTTCGCATGGGCACCCAATCGCGAAAGGTGGCGACGTGAAACGGGCCATGGCCGAAATACTGGGCAAAGTCGACGGCTTTTGCAAAGGCAAGGGCGGCTCGATGCACCTGGCCGACTTCTCGATCGGAATCCTCGGTGAATCGGGAATCGTGGCGTCATCGGTCCCGATCGCGACAGGTGCCGCCCTGGCGTCCAAGCTCAGCAAGAAAGACTTTGTCGCGCTGGTCTTCTTTGGCGACGGAGCGTCGAACCAGGGTGCCTGCCACGAGTCCATGAACATGGCCGCGCTCTGGGACCTGCCGGTGATCTTTCTGTGCGAGAACAACGGGTATGCGATCACCACCTCTTACAAGAATTCGGTATCCGTCGATCACGTCAGCGACCGGGCCAGCGCCTACGGCATGCCCGGAGTCCTTGTCGATGGCCAGGACGCCATAGCCGTGTGGGAGGCAACAGACGAAGCCGTGCGGCGTGCCCGCGCCGGCGAAGGTCCGACCCTGATCGAGGCAATGACCTACCGGTTCGAGGAACACTCACTCGGCCTCGACCGAATAATCAAATCGGAGTACCGGTCCAGCGAAGAAGTCGAAGAAGCGATGAAGCGAGACCCACTCGTAATCCACCGCGCCACGATGATCAGCCACGGGTTCTCAACGGAAGCTGAATGCGACGAAATCGAGTCGACCGTGAAAACCGAAATCGACGAAGCCGTGGAGTTCGCCCGCAACAGCCCCTACCCGGAACCCGGCGACCTGTATGACGACATGTGGGCGACGCCCGTATAAAACGCTCGTTTCGGAACCGCCAGCTCAATCGGCAAAAACATTACGCCGCGGAATCTCAGTCAACAGTAATATCCACCCAATGCCCGTCAAAACCTACATACAGGCAATTCAAGAAGCCACGATAGAAGAAATGCAACGCGATCCGACTGTGTTCATGATGGGTGAAGACCTCCGAAAATCTGTCTACGGCGCAACTGCCGGCCTGGTTGAGCAGTTTGGCGAAGACCGCATTATCGACACCCCGCTTTCCGAAAACGGCTTCTTCGGGGCTGCGCTGGGAGCCTCGCTATGCGGGATGCGACCGATTGTCGAGACGGTCACCAGCTTCCTGTGGGTCGGCATGGACCAGCTGATCTCACAGGCTGCGAAAATGCGGTACATGTTCGGGGGGCAGGCAGAATTGCCAGTCACCTTCAGGATCAGGATGTTCTATGCACGAGGCGCGGCCGCCCACCATTCCGATCGGAACTACCCGGTATTCATGAACACGCCGGGACTGAAAATCATCTGCCCGACGAACGCTTACGACGCGAAAGGGCTGTTGAAGACGGCTATTCGCGACAACGATGTCTGCATGTTTTTTGAAGACGGCATCGCGATCAGCTCTCGCACCGAGGTCCCCGATAACGAAGACCTGCCTGGAGGCGAACTCCTTGTGCCGTTCGGAGTGGCGAACACGGTGCGCGCAGGTTCCGACGTGACAGTAGTCGGGATAGCAGGAGGTGTTCAGCATGCGCTGGATGCCGCGAAGACTCTCGAAACTGAAGGTATTTCGCTGGAGGTTATCGACCCGCGAACCCTGGTCCCGCTGGATATGGAGACGATTCTGAAGTCGGTGGAAAGGACCGGGCGACTCGTCGTTGTCGATCCGGCCCACAAGGTGTGCTCAGCCGCCTCTGAAATCGCCGCCACGGTTGCCCAGGAAGGCTTCTGGTCGTTGCAGGCGCCAATACAGGTGGTGGCCTCCGAACAGGTAAACGTCCCCTATTCACCAGCACTCGAACCGCTGATCTACCCGACCCCTGAAAAGGTTGTGGCGGCAGTTCGGGTCGTGCTTGATTAGGGCATTTCAACTGCACCATGCGGGTCCGGACTGAAGCGTGCCGCCGACACCCGGATAAAATGTCGCACGCGGTAAATTGGTGTCATCCCTCTGTTGTGCGCCAGTCTGCCGTGCAATGGTCGATGTATGTGGAAGTCGGCGAAACGCGGCGTAAAACGCGACCCTCGGCTGGTGGGTGGGCTCGCAACGGTCGTGTTGGCAACTGCACTGATTGTCATTGCCGCATGCGCCGAAAACGGTGGAATCGCAGGACCGACTGAATCAGCACGACCTGGTGGTGACGAAAGTCCGTCTGCAACTGCAGTACCGGCCACCGAACTGCCGCGTCCGACAGAATCACCAAAAGTCGCCGCTCTACCGACACCGACCGCGACTTCGAGTCCGTCTTCGTCTGGCGCTGGCAGTCCCATCGCTACCCCCACACCCAGCCCCGCACCGCTCGCCCCATTGCCCACTGTGGCACCCGTCGATACACCGGTTCCAACCGTTCCCCCACAATCGTCGTCGTCCGCCACAATTACCCTGCCGATGGCGACCTCGACGCCAACACCCACCGCCACGATACCGCCATATCACTACGCAACCCGGGCTGAAGCGGAGGCTGGTGCAATTAAACTTGGCTGCTCGGGTTGGAACCAGGCGAAAGTCGACGGCACCACTTACTTCCGGGCTTGTGCTTCTGGCGCATCGTTCGAGTCACTCGTGTCCGCCACGATAAAACCGGCGTCGGATGCACAAATCGCGATAACACCGTCGCCCACTACTACCATCAGCCTGCCGCCAACATCGACACCGACTATTTCTGCACAGCCAACAAGCACACCAGTACCGCAAACAGCCGCGCCCGCACACGCGCCACCGCCCTATCACTACGCAACCCGGGCGGAAGCCGAAGCGGGCGCAGAAGAACTTGGATGCTCGGGATTCAACGGAGTGAGGGTCGAAGGCACTTTCTACTACCGGGCGTGTGGCTCGGATGAGTCATACGAGCTTCTGGCTTCAGGCGCGCCGATAACGCTCTCGGGCGCTCCCTGCAAACTCGAAAGCGACGCCACCGTGCGGTTCAGCGCCACCCTGACCGACCTCACGCAAATAGCATCTATAGTCCCGGCGGGCTCACCCTCCGGCGGGGTCATCAAGCCACACTCGTATCTCCACAATAAGGACCTGCCCGGTGGCAAAAATGTCCGCGTGCCCGTATACGCCGTCGCCGATTCTGTTCTGACGTCGGTCGCCTACTACGATACGTCCGTAGGCACGAGCGAATACCTGATTTTCTTCGACGTGACATGCGAGATCAGCTACAAGTTCGACCACATAATGTCTGTAGCACCGAAAATTCTGGCGGTCGCACCGGAGATTCCATCCGATACCAGCGAGGGTAACCGCACACCTGCGATCACATTCAAGGCCGGGGAGTTGATCGGCTACGCGAATGGCGCAGGCGGCCAGGGGGCCTGGGACTTTGGGGTCTACGACACGACGTACACCAACCAGTTCGCCAACCAGGAACGCTATGTCAAAGGCAATATGGGCCAGCTGCTGCACACTGTCTGCCCCTACGATTACTTCACCGAGCCGCTGAAGAGCCAGATGTACGCCCTTTTGGGCACCCATGACCAGCGACTCGTACCCGATGTCGAATGCACAACCACGCAGCGTGATGTGCCCGGCGCTGTTGCGGGAGCGTGGTTCGACACACAGGTCCTGGAGTTCTCTGATGCGAAGGTTGCGATCGCAATGCTGCCAGGCGATATCGTGGCGATCACGGGCATCGGGGGCGACGTGCGAATCAGCAAGGGCCAGCCGACCTGGCTCGACCCTGGGCTGCTCACCACAACGCACTGCTACTCAGGCAGCGGACGCTGGTTCTTCATTGAGATACAGGCCGATGGCATGGAGATGGCTATCGCCGACGGTTCGGGCGGCTGCCCGGGTGCGCTGCCCGCGGGGGCAACGGTTTACTACCGGTAGCGTTCTGTGGGGCGTGAAATGCCGAAAAGGATCCGAGCATCGCCACCCGGCTCGATTCGAACTGGATCACGTATCAGAATCCGTAACGCACCGCAAACTCAAACCCGGACCCGAACTCGAACTACGCCCAACGTGTAATATCTGCTAACCGACGGCAGACCTTTGGGGGAGAGCCCTATCAACTTCAGACTGCGAATACTGATCGCAATCGTCGCCGCGTTCGCGGCGCTGGCGCCGGTGTGCGTGCTCGCCGGTGGCAGCACCGCAACGAAACCCACTGAGAAGTTCGAGTTGAGTAACGGCGCGCACGTCGAAGTAATTGGCGAAAACGCAGAAGTCCGTGTCCACGGCGTCACAACCGACACGCTGGAACTTACCGTGACGCTGAACAACGCAGAGTTCG
The DNA here is from genome assembly GCA_022564545.1 of Chloroflexota bacterium. GTDB lineage: Bacteria > Chloroflexota > Dehalococcoidia > Lucifugimonadales > Lucifugimonadaceae > Lucifugimonas. The sequence goes on from JADFLG010000070.1 coordinate 8,926, forward strand.
TCGACTATTTCACACAGAGTTTCGGTGGCGATCCCGCCAGTCACCTTGTTATCTCGGCCAACGTCAGTGCAGGTGGGACCACCACTGCCAACTCGGTGATCGAGATCGGAATTCCCGCCGGTGTCGAGCTGACCATTCGAACGACAAACCGGGCGATTTCCGTCGATGCAGTGTCGATTTCGACTGCCATTCTCGCCACTTCCAACGGAAAGATCACGGTTGCGAATTCGTCTGGAGACTTCGATCTGAACACAACGAACTCCGAGGTCACGGTGCAGGGGGTCGATGGGCCGGTGAATATCGTGACGACGAACGCGAGCGTGTGGTTCGAGGGAGTGGTCGACGAGGGATCGAACTCTATTTCGACAACCAACGGCGATATCGCTGTCCGGCTCAAAAACGGCTCCAACGTAGCGGTCAGCGGAAATACGCGCAACGGCGACGTTACCGTCAATGGCGGCAGCGACGGAGTTGCGAGGGATGGTGACCGGGCGTCGATTTCATACCGGGTTGACGTTGGGGTCGCCACGTTGCACCTGACTAACGGTCCGGGGGCAATTCACGTCAACCCTCCGGTGATCGCCGTGTTCGATGGGGAGAGTTGATATCGGTTCCGGTATCAGGCGGAAACTCCCTGCCGAGTTGGAGAAAATCCTCGCCGACAGCTTCTACATCCGTACGACCCTCGTCCGAAAAAACGGTACGCCACGCACCATCGAGACCACGTTCGTGTGGGAAAAAGGGGGCGATAAGATCGTCCTGTCGGGCTACCCGGGAAAACGCGACTGGGTGGCAAGCATCTCTCGCAACCCTGCAGTGACCGTTCACACGGTCGAGTTCGAGCCGTGGTTCGACATCCCGGCCGATGCCCGGGTAATCAGAGATCTTGACGAAAAACTTCCCCGTGTGATGGCGTTCATCGAGAACTGGGCTTTGCGACCAGGTTTTCCTCGCGCCCGGTTCAAGTTGTTGCTCGGTGCCGTAAAACTCAACCGCGCACTCCGGCTCCCGTGGTGGGGTCCGTTCATCATCGCCAAGAGAATTTTCAGGGCCATGCCGTGCGTCGAAATAACGTTTACTGGCGAACCGGTCCGGCGTGACGCCGGCGGACCGCCAGCACTTTCAGAGCAGCGTGACGGACGACCGTACTAGGGTTCTGATCTGGCAGCGGGTTCATGTTCGGAAGTGGGTTCGTGTTCGGACTCGGACTGGGGTTCCGGTTCGGGTCCGGAGGCAGAGGCAGATTCCGGTTCGGACACGCTTTCTCTCTCTGGCAGGTAGCCGTCGCGGGCCGACTCAGCGATTTTGCGGACCTCGGGCCCAAAACTGTCGGAACCAGACATCCAGTAAAGGTAGTTGGGGTCGCTGTTGATTACTTCGGCGAGCCGTTCGCCGCGGTGACGCCCAAAGTTCAACAGCGCATCGCCTTCTTCGCTCCAGATGAACTTGCCGTCGGGGTCGATCGCGCTTTCACCAATTCCTCTGGCCCAGGCGGCGATTTCGGCGGGTTCAGCCGGGACTTGCGACGAGCTCTGCAGCTCGCCCTGGAGGATGGCGTAAACGTTGCGGGCCCCCTGCGCTTCGTCGTCGCCATCAGGGATTTTGCCCCCGACGAACCGTGTGTAGGCCGATCGCAGGTTGCGGGGTTCCAGGCGGTGGAACACGGTCATGACGTCGATCACTGCCCGGCCTTCAACGACGAAATCGACATCGTTCCGCTCGAACTCGGCCAGTAAAAGCGGCAGTCCAAACCGCTCAATGCCGAAGCCGGCAAGATCGCACCCTTCAAGGTGGTCGGCAAGCGCGCGGGCGTATGCACGGAAGACAGGCTTGTCCATCACGTCGAGACCGGATATTCCATGGACCTGCGTGGCTCCGGGCGGTATCGGGATGCCGGGATTAACGATCACCGATTTAACGTGCTCTGTGCCGTCGGGGTCGATTCGTAAGACCGATAACTTGACGATGCGGGCGGTGCCGGGGTCCAGGCCTGTCGACTGGATGTCCAGGACCGCCAGGGGACGCGACAGGTCGAGCGTTCTTTCTGTTGCGTTGTTTGCGGGGTCTTCTTCTGGCATGTGTGCCGGGTTGTTCGTGACGGGGAGTTGGTTAGGCCTGGAGCCTACCATGAACCCCGTTCAAACCGGCATCCTACGTCACCTCGACCGGGATTGTCCTGATGAAATTCGAGGGAAATCCTGCGTCATCTCGACCGAAGGAGGCTGTCTCATAAGTCGGGCACCCCGTCGACATACGTAATGGAAGTCACATGTCAGCAGTACTCCGTAATCGAACACATCACTACCACCTGAACCACCTGATTCCGTTGTGTTATTCCGAGAATCGTCGCCGAGATGGCTTTATGAGGAGGTCTCATGGCGGAGGGACCACGCGGCCAACACCTGACCTGCCGGCCAACATCGTTAAACCTCAGGTAAAACAGAGCGCTACTGAATAACAGTTCGCAGTTGAGATCTCTCGACTTCGCTCGGGAAATCGTGGTTGACCCCATGAACTTCACCCAAAAGCAGCCATACCTGAATCAAGTAATTCCCGGTATCGTCGCTAAAATAGTGAGCCCGCAGCCCGCATCGGCCGTCGAACGTTAACTTTGGCGCTGAAGGCCGGGCACCCCTGAGCCGGAGTGGCGGAATGGCAGACGCGAAGGTCTCAAAAACCTTTGACCATAACGGTCGTGTGGGTTCGACTCCCACCTTCGGCACCAAAATCAAGTTCAATTAGCTTGTTTCAAGCCACAGAGACCGAGTTCTAGCGAGTGGATTTGTGAACACTTTTACAGGGAGTGTTCACATGTTGAGCAAAATCAAGACTCGCCAGACTACTCTCGGACTGTCTACACGACAGCTTGCTCGGGACATTGGGGTTTCGCCATCCTTGCTGTCGATGGTGCTCACCGGAAAACGATCGCCGTCTAAGCGATTGTCGGTATCTTTGAAAGGTTGGCTCAACGAGCCGGTCAGTTCTGATGCCGTAAATCCAAGTGCAATCTATGGCCGATTTATCTCGGAAAAACGCTCTCAACTAGCCAAATTAACAGCCAAGTTTTACGTAGCTAAACTGGCACCATTTGCTACTTGGTGCGAGCGATACCCACTGCCGGACGTACGTGAGATCAAACGAGAGCATGTATCGGACTTTTTGAATTACATACGAAGCGGGCGCAGAGTGCGAGCCGGTGGAACCAGACCCCTGTCCAACGGTGCGCTGAAACTGCATCACCAGACACTAAGAACATTTTTCAATTTCGTCGGTGATACATGCAATACGCCCGATGGCTGGAAGAATCCGGTTGACGGAATCAAGGTCAAGGGTAGCCAGGCACAAACGCTCGAATACTCCAACGCTGAGATCAAGCGCATGTTCGAGATCGTAGACAGCAATCCTGATGAATTACTCCGGCTCCGCAATCGGGCCATCCTCACGGTACTGCTCAACTCCGCAATGCGAGCATCGGAACTGCTGGCGGTGAATGTGGCTAACATCGGCACTGATGGGCGAATCAAGGTGACTGGTAAAGGTATTGAACAGCGGGTCGCAACCATCGGAGATTCGGGGTTGGAATCCGTCAGGATATATCTCGACTGCCGTGGGAATCACGGAGGCGCACTCTGGCAAACTTTCGCAGGTGACAGGCTCACGGCTGATGGACTGAGAGGTCTACCTGACCGTGTCGAAGCTAACGACCCTGATGCGTTCCCGGATGGCTTATACGCACACCGATTCAGGCACACAGCCATCACAACGTTGCTGAGAGCCAGAGGGGGTTGCCTCTGCGGTCGGTACAGCGCTATGCAGGGCACACAGACCCACAGACTACGCTGAGATATGCCCAGGCTATTGATGTGGATGAGGCGATAGCCGCCGTGGATTCGCTGACAAGATGGGACAGCCTAATTGGAGGTTCCGACACCCAGATGTGAGACAATGTACTTCGTTATATTCGGGCTGGCGCTCCCTTTCTCCAGCGCTGGACAACGCACTGGAGAACTAAACCGATGCCGCCTGCCGTGTTCAACTCATCCCATCTATTTCACACCGGTAGAGATTCCCGACAGTCTGGTTCGGCCTGCACCGACTCTTTCAACAAGGGAATCGTGTTCGTCAATCAAGTGGAAATAGGCCCTGTGGAATATCTCATCCGTGGGCTCAATACTATGGACGAGTTTCAGAATTTGAAACTGGGCGCGGGACTGATACGTGGCAGGATTGTCTCATCGTTATTTGAACGCAAAGCCGGTGGAACAGTCCTTGTTGACCGTTTCGGAGAAGCAGTCAAATTTGCAGTATTTGGGCTCCAAGCCGATGGGGTAACCGCAACCGTGCACGTCCAGCCTCACGAACAGAACTGAATTGCACTACGCCGGATTTCTTTGGCAGACCAACTATCTGATCTTACGCATATGCATTGTGCCGGTCGTCAAATTGTTGATGGGGTACCGAACCTCGGTCTACGGCTCCCTGCCGGACACTCGTCCTCTGTTCCTTGCGCCGGTGCACAGAACATCGGTTGATATATACGCAATCGCAGACGTCACGAATGAGTTTGTGACGTACGTGTCCACCGACACTTACGGACACAACCGAGTTGCCAATTGGGCACAAAAGGTCCTCACTAAGGCGTTGGGCTCGGTTGTGTGGCAGGAAAGCGGATTGGCAAACGGAAGAGCGAGGGCAGTTGCCCTAACACGAGATGTTGACTACCGAATTGACAACGGAATGATCGTCGGCTTTTTTGCGCAAGGCGAGTATCAGCCAGATTCTGTTGAATCTATCGAACCGGGTCTGTTTGGCTTACTGCAGAGGTACTCCAGTCGTACCGCACTACCGCTTCGGTTCGGCAATGAGGTCACTGTCGTTCCTGTCGGCCTCTCCTACGATGGCAGAGGAAAGGGTCTTGCACAATCACGTTTTGCTGATTTCCTGAATAAGTACATCCCATTGTTTCCGCATTGGTCAGTGCCTGCCCGCAATACACATGTCAAGGTGAGTTTTGGTGCGCCACGCCAATTTGGTGGCGAGGATGTAGGCGATTTCACTGCAAGAATCATGATTGAAGCTGCCCGGCTAAGCGACATTCCGTACAACGTGTCGGCAGTTCCAGAAGCGGACGCCAAACCTTCAGACAGCAATGCGACATGAACTGAGCAATGACGCCGATGGAGACATCGCTGCACTAGGGGATCATTGAGCGGCACCCTTCTCACGATCCAACCCGCCAACTCGCCTCGGCTTCGGTCGGAGCGTCTCTCATTTGCGGACAATTAGCACTGTGAACCGCCCCGGGAAAGTTGGAGACTCCAGTCCTTGAGAGGACGGAGTGATGACAAGATCAACCAGATATCCGGTGGAGCTGCGCGAGCGGGCGGTAAGGCTGGTGCGGGAAAACCGCAACCAGTACTCCTCGGAGTGGGTGGCGATCACCTCGATCACAGCGAAGTGCGGCATGTCCGCTGAGACGCTGCGCAAGTGGATACGCCGCGGCGAGGTCGACTCGGGGGTGCGCCAGGGCGTGAATGCCGATGAGGCTATTGAAGCAGTCGATAATCTGCTCTTGCCCGCCTAAGCAGCACCTGTGAGAGCATGCCCTGATGAGCGTGACAGCAGTAGAGAAGCTATCTCTGAAATTGACCGGAGAATAACCGTAACGCCAAGGTGAACGAGTAATTGGCGAGTCGCAGCGGAAATCTTCTCACCATATGCTGCAATTTCTCCACTGAACATGTTGCGTATATATATCAGTGCAGTGGTGGAACTGAATTCGAGACTGGCGTCAATCACGACCAGGTCTGGAACGTGTTCTTCGAGTGCTCGAATGGCTGCTTGAAGCGAATTTGCAATTCGAGACTTATGCCCTTGCTCGTCAAGCTGGCTAATCACCTTCATGCTCTCTGGCGTCGTTGCGTTCAAAAATAACGTGTTCGACATTTTCATCCTCAATTACGCTGAGTAGTCGGCGTCAAACACGGTCTCCTGAGTTGATTATTGCGTGAAACCTGCCAAAAGGAGTTGCGGGTTTTACCTGTTCCTGCTGTTGATTTGTAACGATGATTTCCACCACCCGTGACCGTACATGCCGTTGCGGAGGCTGGAATATCCGAGCCTTACACAGGCGCAGCTACTGATTCAAATTATTTGGATTGACCCCTTACGGCTGATTGCTCGAATACCAACGGTAATCCGCCAGGTTGGCTTCAAACCCGGTACAGAAGTGCTCAGGGGACACAAACACACGGACTACATTGAGGTACAACCAGGCCATTGATGCGGACGAAGGCATAGCTGCTGTAGAATCGCTTGCTTACTGAGTCGCTTCCAGGTTTAGCTCAACTTGCACCCTGGCCCGTACATTCACTCCGCCCACTATGGTTTTATCCAGCCGAGTGCGGACGGCGGCGTGCGTTTACTGGCGCCAATCGCGCACCTGGATTAATCCAAATGCTCGGCTCAGACGAACTACCTCTGTCGGCACCCGACAAATGTTGGGCTGGCACGAGCCGATCAACATAAAGGAGACACCTATATGAAAAAGCGAATTATTACTTTTATTGTCGTGGCGATGCTTGTACTGGCATACGCACTGCCTGCCTCGGCACATAACATAGGTCCGTGCAACG